>CAYTTU010000001.1:0-2958 GCA_964440905.1 uncultured Acidimicrobiia bacterium
GCATCAGGTATCGGGCTCAGGTCCGGTCTCCGGCCTCTGGTCTCCGGCCTCTGGCTCCGTACACTCCCCGCAATGGCGTACCTGCGGGAAGACATCGAACGGGTGCGGGACGCCACCGACCTGGTGGAGCTCGTCGCCGAAGTCACCAAGGTGCGCCGCTCCGGGCGGTCGGTGATGGCGGTGTGCCCGTTCCATCAGGAAAAGACCGCCTCGATGAGCGTCGACGCCGCCCGTGGCCTGTACCACTGTTTCGGGTGCGGCAAGAGTGGCGACCTGTTCCGCTTCGTGCAGGACACCCAAGCGGTGGACTTTTCCGACGCCGTCGAGCTGCTCGCCCGACGCACCGGCATCACCCTGCACGAGGACCCTGGCGCGGCGCAGCGCCGCGACCGGCGTCAGATCCTGGTCGATGCCACCAAACTCGCGGTCGACTTCTACCACGATGCCCTCAAGACCGGCGGTGACGCCGGCGGCGCCCGCGGTTACCTGCGGGGAAGGGGTTATGACTCCGCGGTGGTGGATCGCTTTCTCATCGGATACTCGCCGCCACACGGCGAGGCATTGGTGGGGCACTTGCGGAGGCACAAGGTGCCCGAAGACGTGATGATCACCGCCGGGCTGGCGATACGCGCCCGCACCGGAAAGGTGTTCGACCGGTTCCGCAGCCGGGTGATGTTCCCGATCTTCGACGTGCGCGGCGATCCGGTTGGTTTTGGCGCCCGCCTCATGGAGGGAGGGGAAGGCCCCAAGTACCTCAACTCGCCGGAGACCCCGATCTACCACAAGTCCTCACTCCTGTACGGGCTGAACTGGGCGAAGTCCGAGATCGTCCGCTCAGCCCACTCCGTGGTGGTCGAGGGATACACCGACGTGATCGCCCTGCACCTCGCCGGGATGCCGCTGGCGGTGGCCACCTGCGGCACCGCCCTGGGCGAGGACCACCTCGACCTGCTGCGGCGCTTCTCGGAGCGGGTGGTGCTGATGTTCGATGCCGACGATGCCGGGATCAACGCCTCGCTGCGCGGCTTCGAGCGCAGCGTTCCCGGAGACCTCGATCTTCGGGTGGCGCTGCTTCCCAAGGGCCGCGACCCCGCCGACGTAGTGGCCACCGGCGAGGCGCCGTTGCTCACCGACGCGATCGAGGCCTCGACGCCGCTGCTGCAGTTCCGCCTGGAGCGGCTGCTGGAGGGGTACTCCCTCGACGAACCCGAGG
Organism: uncultured Acidimicrobiia bacterium; assembly: GCA_964440905.1. GTDB lineage: Bacteria > Actinomycetota > Acidimicrobiia > Spongiisociales > UBA11373 > UBA11373. Next base: position 1,214 of record CAYTTU010000001.1, read on the forward strand.
CGCGGGGTCGAGCGGTGCGGGCCGCCGCCGAGGTGGTGGCCCGCCATCCCGATCCGGTGGTGCGCCACGAGTACGCCGTGGTGGTGTCGCGGCGCACCGGCGTGGACCTGGACATGGTTGCCACCACCGTCGAAGCCGCCGCCCGAGGCCAGAAGGCCCCGCCGACTCCGGTACGCCCCGTGGGTGTGCCGCTGCAGGGGGCGGAGAAAGCCGAGCGGGAGTTGCTGCGGCTCCTCCTCGCCAACGAGGCCGGAGTGCGGCGCCACGACCTCTCGGGGGTCTTCTCGCTGGAAGAGCATCGCCAGGCATATGAGGTGCTGGCACCGGCTGTCGCCGCCCTCGACCCAGGGGATCCACCGGATCTCGGCTCGCTGCTCGGAGGCGACGAGTCGGAGATGGCTGCGATGCTGCGGGCCCTGGCGATGCTGGAGACACCGTTGCCCGCCGCCGACGAATTGGTGAGAAAGGTTCAGGTCGGAGCACTGGAACGCCGAATCGATGAGATACGCCGGCAGGTGGAGGCGCTGTCCCCCCAGAGCGAGGCCTATACCGCTGGTTTCGAAGAGTTGATAGCGTTGGAGCGTCGCCGTCGCCAGCTGGCGAGTCAGGAATGATGTGGATCGTATCGTCGCCGAATTGACCTCCCGCGCCCGTCAGCGCGGCTTCATCATGACCGCCGAAATCCAGCAGGAGCTGGAGGAGGCCTCGGCTCCCCCCGAGGCGTTCGACAAGGTGGTGGACATCCTGACCAAGGCGGGGTTGGAGCTGCGGGAGGACTCCCAGGACGCCATCTTCGACATCCTCCCCATCGACGACGAGATCGAGGTCACCGATCCGGTGCGGATGTACCTGCAGGAGATCGGCCGGGTGCCGTTGCTCGACGCCCAACAGGAGGTGGAGCTGGCCATGCAGCGCGAGGCAGGCCTGCGCGCTTCGGAAAAGCTTCCCGAACTCCCCAAGGGGACCCCGGCCGCCGACCGCGTGATGCTGGAGCGGGCGGTGCGTACCGGGAGCCGCGCCGAGCAGCGCCTGGTGGAAGCCAACCTCCGCCTCGTGGTCTCGATCGCCAAGAAGTATGTCGGCCGGGGCATGCCACTCCTCGACCTGATCCAGGAGGGCAACCTCGGTCTGATCCGGGCCGTGGAGAAGTTCGAGTACCGCAAAGGCTTCAAGTTCTCGACCTACGCCTCGTGGTGGATCCGCCAGTCGGTCACCAGGGCCTTGGCAGACCAAGGACGCACCATTCGGGTGCCGGTGCACATGGTGGAGACGATCAACAAACTCGCTGCGGTGCAGCGGTCGCTGAGCCAGGAGCTGGGCCGTGAGCCCACCATCGAGGAGATCGCCTCCGACCTAGAGCTGGCGCCGGCCAAGGTCTTTGAACTGCGTCGCATCGCCCAGGATCCGTTGTCGCTCGAGTCCCCACTGGGCGAGGAGGACGACTCGACGCTGGGCGACTTCGTCGAGGACCACGACGCCGAGGCGCCGGTGGCCTCGGCCTCGTTCCGGTTGCTGCAGGACTACTTGCGGATCGTGCTCGAAGAGCTCTCCGAGCGGGAGCGCCAGGTGCTGGTGATGCGCTTCGGCCTCGCCGACGGAAAGATCCACACACTCGAGCAGGTCGGCAAGCACTTCAAGGTCACCCGGGAGCGGGTGCGCCAGCTGGAGACCAAGGCGCTCGCCAAGCTGCGGCAGCCGTCGCGGGCCGGCAAGCTCAAGGACTACCTCGAGGGAAGCTAACCCTC
>CAYTTU010000002.1:0-10456 GCA_964440905.1 uncultured Acidimicrobiia bacterium
GACCTCGAACATTCGCTATGCCACCGCCACCCAGATCGGGTACTGGGCGTTCAACAAGGGTGAGCGCTACGCGCTGATCACCCGCATGGGCCGGCCCCGCATCTGGGACTTTGGCTCCGCTGCCAAGGCGCACCGCCTCCAACTCCCCCACATGTACGACACCGAGAACTCGGTGGGCGGCAACACCGGCTTGCAGGGTGCGATAGATCCCGAGACCGGTCTGCAACCCAGGGCAGCGCAGGAGATCAAGCGGGTGCTCAAGGAGGAGGGCCTGGCCGGGGAGCGCCTCGGGGTCGACCTCGCCGAGACCGGGGTGTTCCTCGCCCTCCAGGCGGAAGGTCTGCAGGTGGTGGACGGCCAGCAGGCGATGATGCGAGCCAGGGAGATCAAGAACCCTGACGAGATCATCCTGCTCACCCAGGCCTGCGCCATGGTCGACGGGGTGTACCAGAGCATCTTCGAGGCGCTCAAGCCCGGAGTGCGTGAGTCGGACATCGTCGGTCTGGCTCATGCCCGGCTGTTCGACATGGGTTCGGAGTTCGTCGAGGCGATCAACTCGATCGCCGGGGAGCGCTGCAGCCCCCACCCCCACGTGTTCTCCGATCGCCTGATCCGCCCCGGAGATCAGGCCTACTTCGACATCATCCACGTGTTCAACGGCTATCGCACCTGTTACTACCGCACCTTTGCGGTCGGCAGGGCCACCCAGGCGCAACACGACGCGTTCAAACAGTCCCGCGAATGGATGGACGCGGCCATCGCGCTGGTCCGGCCCGGCACCACCACCGACCAGATCGCCAAGGTGTGGCCCCGCGCCGAGGAGTTCGGCTTCAAGGACGAGATGGACGCCTTCGGGCTGCAGTTTGGCCATGGGGTCGGGGTGGGACTCCATGAGCGGCCGATCATCAGCCGGCTCAACTCCCTGGACACCCCGGTGGAGATCCAGGAGGGAATGGTCTTCGCCCTCGAGACCTACGCCCCCGCCGCCGACGGCCGGTCGGCGGCACGCATCGAAGAGGAGCTCGTGGTCACCAAGGACGGGTGCAAGGTGATAACCCTGTTTCCCTGCGAGGAGCTGATGGTGGCCAATGCCTACTGATCCGCGACTCGACTACGCCAACAGGCCACCGCGGCTTCCCGCTCCGGTGGACGAGTCGTTGGCCGACGCCGATATCTCGCGGGACATCCGCCTGGAGATGTACCGACGCCTACACACCTTGCATCAGTTCTCCAAGCGGGCTCACGACCTGTTTCTGCAGAACCTGGTGAAGGGAACCACCCACCTGTCGCTGGGGATGGAGGCCGTGGCCACCGGCTTCGGGACCGCGATGCGTCCCGACGACTACTCGTTCGCCACCTATCGCGGTCATGCCCACTCCCTGGCCCGCGGCATGGACCCCGGGGCGGCGCTGGCCGAGCTTCTGGGCCGGAGCAACGGGATCCTCGGGGGCAAGGGCGGCTCGATGCACCTCACCGACGTCTCCAAAGGGATGATGGGTTCTTACGCCATCATCGGCGCCCACCTCTGCGTCGCCAACGGGGCGGCGTGGTCGGCACAGATGCGGGGCAGCGACCAGGTGGCCGTGGCCTTCTTCGGCGACGGCACCACCAACATCGGCGCCTTCCACGAGGCGCTCAATCTGGCGGTCGTCTGGAGCCTGCCGGTGGTATTCGTGTGCGAGAACAACCTCTACATGGAATACACCCCGATCGACGTCGTCACCGCGGTGCCGCATCCCGCAGCCGACCGTGCCTCCGCCTACGGGCTCACCGGGATCGTCGTCGACGGCAACGACCCGGATGCGGTGTACCTGGCAGCCCGCGACGCCCTGGCCAAGGCGCGCGCCGGAGGCGGGCCGAGCCTGATCGAGACGATCACCTACCGCACCGGCGGGCACTCCCGGGCCGATCCCGGGACGTACCGGCCTCCGGCGGAGGTCGAGGCGTGGAAAGCCCGCGAGCCGGTTCCGATGTATCACCGCAGGCTGCTCTCCCTGGGCACACCGGAAGAGGTCCTCACCGGCATCTCGGTCGAGGTCGCGGCGCGCATCGACGACGCCACCGAGTTCGCCAAGGCCGGTACCGAGCCGTCCCCCGCGGTGTTGCTCACCGACGTCTACGCCGACGGAGGGTCGCAATGGCGGAGTTGACCTATCGCGACGCAGTGGCGGCAGGTATCGCCCAGGAGATGCGACGCGACCCCAGCCTGGTGATGCTCGGCGAGGACGTCGCCGCCGCCGGCGGGGTGTTCAAGACCACCGTCGGGCTACTCGATGAGTTCGGTCCCGACCGGGTGCGGGATACCCCGATCTCGGAGCAGGCGATTCTCGGTGCAGCGATGGGAGCCTCGATGACCGGCATCCCGGTGATCGCCGAGATCATGTTCTCGGACTTTCTGGCGGTGTGTTGGGACATGGTTGCCAACGAGATCGCCAAGGGCAGGTACATGACCGGAGGCCAGGTCAATTTCCCCCTGGTGATCCGCACCGCCAACGGCGGCGGCGTTCGCTTCGGTGCCCAGCACTCCCAGAGCGTGGAGAACTGGGCGATGATGATCCCCGGACTCAAGGTGGTGGCCCCCTCCACCCCGCTCGACGTGGTCGGTCTGATGGCGGCGGCGGTACGCGACCCCGACCCGGTGATCTTCTTCGAGCACAAGGGCCTGCTCGCCACCAAGGGCCAGGTTCCCGACGGCGAGATCATCGACCACCTCGGAGTGGCCAAGATTCTTCGTCCTGGAACCGACGCCACGGTGGTCGCCCTGGCGATGATGGTCCCCCGCGCCCTGGCGGCAGCGGAGCGGCTCGCCGACGACGGAATCTCCGTGGAGGTCATCGACCTGCGTTCGCTGGTTCCACTGGACACCGCCACGGTCATCGCCTCGGTCGAGAAGACCAGCCGGCTGTTCACGGTGGAGGAGAACCCCCGGCTGTGCGGCTGGGGAGCCGAGGTGGTTTCGATCGTCGACGAGGAGGGGTTCTGGAGCCTGGACGGCCCCAGCATCCGCATCACCACCCCGCACATTCCGCTGCCAGCGGCGGCAGCGCTGGAGGACCTTGCGATCCCATCGGTCGATCGCATCTACGAGACGATCGCCAAGGCGCTCGACGGGGGGGGCGGCAGCTGATGGCGCACCACACTGTCAGGGCCAAGAATGACCTCGTCTTCACCGTCCCGCCCGAGTTCGTCGGCAGATCGAGCGGGTTCACAGTCGACTCGATCGTGGACGAGGCGTCGGGCGGGATCCAGATGGGCTTCCGGGTGGCCCGCCTCGACGGAGGCGGCACGGTCGCCACCCACATCCACTCGTTCGAGGAGTCTCTCTATGTGCTCGCCGGTGACCTGGTGGTCGACACGGCCGAAGGAAGCCACACGCTCACCGCCGGGGACTACGGCTTGTTCCCGGTGGCGACCCCCCATGCCCTGCGCAATCCCGGGAAACACCCGGTGGAATTCGCCGAGATGCGGGCGCCGCTCCCTCGGGACCGCTTCGGACACGACACCTACCCGGTCGACCCCGTGCCACAGCGCGATGCCCCTCCGATCGACGTGCGCGACCCGCGCACCGTGCGCTTCGGGCACATCTCGGCGGAGAACATGGATCCGGCGATGCAGACCCAGGACCGGCTTTCTTTGAGCGCCAGCATGCGCACCGCCCTGCTGATCTACAGCGGGATCTCGGTGAAGATGATGATCGACGGTGACCTCGGGGCACAGCTGTCCACCATGTTCATGGTGCAATACGTCCCCGGGGGCTTTGCCGGGGCCCACGACCATCCGCTCGAAGAGGCGTACCTCATCCTCGAGGGCGAAGTGGAGGGGAAGTTCGACGGGAACGCCTACCGCCTCGGAGTGGGTGACGTTGCCTGGGCGGGGGTGGGTTGTGTCCACGAGTTCCGCAACATCGGGAACGGCCCGGTGCGCTGGCTGGAGACCCAGGCGCCACAGCCGCCGTCGCGGCACTCGTATCGATTCCGTCGCGACTGGACCTACCTCGAGGATCGGCTGGGCCATGGTCACTGAAACCCGGGGACGGGTGCAATGACCCGCATCCTGCTGCGCGGCGGCTGCGTGCTCACCATGGGCCAGACCAACTACGCCGCGGGGGACGTTCTGATCGAAGGCTCGACGATCGCCGAAGTGGGTCCCGGGATCCGGGCCCGCGACGCCGAAGTCATCGACGCCTCCGACACGGTGGTGATGCCCGGGATGGTCGATGCTCATCGCCACGTCGCCGAAGGCTTGTTTCGAAACCTGGGTTCACCGTTCGACTCCGCGACGGTCGAGGGCTACTACACGCCCGAAGATGTGTACGCCGCCACACTGCTCGGACTGTTGGCCGCCATAGAGGCCGGGATCACCACCGTCGTCGACTGGTGCGGGGTGGCCAGCGAACCGGAGCACCTCGCCGCTGCCCTTGAGGCCCATCGCGACTCTGGAATTCGCTCCGTCTTCATCCCGCCCCCGGGAGGGGATTGGACGGTCAGGGTGCAGCGCTTCGCCTCCACCGCAGTCGGACCCCTCCAGACCCGCGCCGCTGGAGCGCCGTCACTCCAGATCGGCGACGGGTGGGCCGCGGCGCGCCGGTCGGGAATGCGGATCCACGCCCACGCCGGCCCCGGTGACGGCGCCGGTCGGGTTGCCGCCCTGGCGGCGGGGGGACTGCTCGGACGCGATGTGACCCTGGTGCACGGCTCGGTGCTCGACGACGCCGATCTGGAGGCCGTTGCGACGACGTCTACCGCGGTGGTGTTGACTCCGGCGGCGGACATGGCGGCGGGCCAACCGGCCGCCCCGGTGCAGGGATTGATCGATCGCGGGATTCGTCCCGGCCTCGGAGTGGACCGGGAGCACCTCGCACCGGGAGATGTGTTCGCACAGATGCATGCCGTTATCAGCATGCAGCACGCCACGGTGTTCGATCGCAAGCTTGCCGGCAAGGCCGGGCTCCCCAAGTTGCTCACCACTCGTGAGGTGATCCGCTACGCCACCGTGGACGGCGCCGCGGCCGCAGGACTCGGAGAGACCACCGGCGTACTCGAACCGGGGCGACAGGCCGACATCATCGTCCTGCGGACCGACCGGCCGAACATCCACCCCGTCAATGACCCCATCGGAGCCGTGGTGTGGGGAATGGACACCTCGAATGTGGATTGGGTGTTCGTCGCCGGAGAGGCACGCAAGCGCCAGGGACGGGCGACGGCGGACCTCGACAAGGCACGGACTCTTGCCATCGCCGCCCGAGGGCGTCTCGCCGGTCGTGAAGCGGTTCCGCTCGCCCGGGGTGGCCGATGACCGCAAGACGCGCTCCTTCTTCGGTGATGACCTCGCTCGTGGTGGCGTCGCGCTACGTGCCGACCTACCTGGCGATCGTCGTCCTGGTGATCGTGGCGGCCATTTGGGTGCCGCAGACCCTCACAGGCCCGGCGCTATCCGCCGTCGCCCCGTTCGGCGCCCTGCTCGGGATCGCCGCCCTGGGTCAGATGCTGGTCGTGATGACCGGTGGCATCGACCTGAGCACGCCGGGGACGCTGACCCTATCCGCCCTGATCATGGTCGGGGCCAGTGGGGGGTCCAACGATCGCATCCTCGCCGCACTGGTGACGGCAATCGGGGTCGGTGCCTTGATCGGGTTGGTGAACGGAATCCTCATCGGCGGCCTGAAGCTGAATCCCCTCATCGTCACACTCGCCGTAGGCCAGGTCGTCATCGGTCTTATCAGCCGTTACGTGCGAACCTTCCCGGTGCAGAGTGCGGTGCCCGAGGCATTGTCCAGTTGGACAACGCGCCGCATCCTTGGCATCAGCCCGATCTTCTGGATCGGTCTGGCAGTCACCCTCACGGTCATCGGCGTCTTGCGCTACACCAGCGTCGGACGCCGCTTCCAGGTGGTGGGTGCCAACCCCGTCGCCTCACAGGTGGTCGGAGTTCGAGTCACCCTCAACCAGATCCTCGTCTACGTCGTAGCAGCGGTGCTGTACGCCATGGCGGGAGCGGCGCTCGCCGCCCTGCTGCGCAATCCCGGCGTGAACATCGGTTCGCCCTATCTGCTCGGGCCGATCGCCGCGGTCGTGATCGGTGGGGCATCGCTCAGCGGAGGGCTTGCCAGTCCGTTGGCGACCTTCACCGCAGCTCTGTTTCTTACCGGCCTCAACCAGATGATGCGCGCTCTGGGACTGGCGACTGCCCTGCAGAACGTGGTCTTCGGCGCCGTGATCATCGGCGGGATGCTGATCTCGGGAGACCGGATCATCAAGGGGATCGAACAGGTTCTGCGCCGGAAGCGCGGTCCGAACCGCGACACCCGGGAGCAGTTGGAGGAGGAGGAGGGAGGGGGCACGGCATCAGACATCAGGTCTTGACATCACTTTGCGACGAACACCCGACCAGGAGAAGGAAATGAACAGATTGACACGGATGATCGGCCTCATGGCCGTACTGGCCATGATCGCCGTGGCGTGTGGCGACGACGACGCCGCTACGACCACCACGGTGGGGGCCACCACCACTTCGGCGGCAGCCACGACAACCACTGCCGGAGCGACCACCACGGTGGCCGGCGGACCGCTCTCCGAGTTCGGAGAGGATCCCGGAGCTGCCGATCTCGACCTGATTGCGAAGGCCCTCGGGCCGGTTGACCCGTCTGACGAGGACAGCTGGAACATCATCCTTGCTTCCGTCGCCCGGGCCAGCCGGGACCTCGATCAGGCCACGATCGACAAGGCCATGGAATGCTGGAGCAGTGCGGAGTGTGACACCGGCACCGGCGGTGAGATGGTGATGGGTTATGCCGACGGTGGTGGTGACACGGTCAACGTCTGGCGCGGTGTGAGCCACATGGAGGCCATCCTCCAGGCGCTCACCTATCCGGAGATCGGACGGATCGTGTCGACGGCGGCCAACTTCGACTTCGATCCTGAGGTCCATGCCAATCAGGTGCGGTTCCTGGTGCAGGCCGGGGTCGACTTCATCGTCGGGTATCCCGACGTCGGAGTCGCCCTTGCCGCTGCCGTGACCGAGGCCGAGGCCGCAGGCGTTCCCTACCTCTCGTTCTCGGCGGGCTATGTCGGCTTGCCGGGTCAGGAGGGTGCGCTCACCCCGGGTACGGACTACACGTCCGTTATCGGTGAGGACCTCTGCGCCCTGGGCCAGAGCTTCGCCGACGTGCTCAACGCCGGCGTCGGCACGGGCAAGATCGGGATGCTGGGTGGCACCCCGGGCAACGCCCTGACCCTCGGCTGGCAGCGGTGCACTACCGCCGCCCTGGCCGACGGCGTCGACCTGGTCAACCCTCCGGCGAATGAGAACTCGACCACCGGCGACACCTACTGGGTGAACTCGTTCGCCCTCGACGCGGTGCGCGGCCTGCTCACCACCGACCCCGACATCAGGGGTTGGGTCTACGAGTACTCCGACGGGCTGTTCACCGGCCTGCAGGCGTACGACGAGCTGGCGATCCCGGTGGCGAACCTGACGGTGGCCCTCCGCACCGACGAGCAGACCCTGTTCTGCGACTGGGCGAGCCGCAACGAGCCGACCTACGTGATTTGGTACTCGGCGGGTGGAAACTTCCAGTCGCGGATAGCGGTCACGGCGGCGATGCTGGCTCTCAAGGGTGCAGACGTGCCCGGCCAGATCGTCGTGCCCCACGTCATGCGGCAGGTGACGGCGGTCGACTGCAACCCGGATCGGGTCAACGAGGTCGTCTCGGGCACTTCCCTGGTGCCCGATGCGGTGCTCGCCCTGATGTACGGCGGCTGACGGATAGATAGCGAGACCCGAGGAGAGTCGATGGATCCGACCACCGTCCTCGAGATCGAGGGCGTATCGCGCCAGTTCGGTGCGGTTCGAGCGCTGACAGATGTCAGCTTCGACTGCCGCGCCGGCGAGGTGCACGCCCTGGTCGGCGAGAACGGATCGGGGAAGTCGACTCTCCTCGGCATCGCTTCGGGATTCGTCAAACCGGACCGAGGCACGGTTCGAATCGGCGGAGCAACTCTCCGCCGTGACTCCCCGGCGCTAGCCCGGCGGCTCGGGCTGGCCATCGCATACCAGGACGGCTCTTCGGTGCTGTGGGAGCCGGTCAAGAACAACCTCTATTACGCGGCACCACCCGAGGCGAGACCGCACTACTGGCAGCGGAAGAAGTGGGCCAGGAAGGTCCTCGCCGGGTTCGATCTTGACATCGAACTCTTTCCCGACGCACCAGCCGGCTACCTCACCATGGCCGAGCGTCAGCTATTCGAGGTGGCGAAAGCGCTCGTCTCCAATCCGCGGGTCCTCCTTCTCGACGAGCCCACGACGGCTCTGGGGCCTGACGAGATCCAGGCGCTGCATCGCACCGTGCTGGCATGCCGCGACCGCGGCATGGGGGTGGTCTACGTGAGCCATCGCCTTCCCGAGGTACTCGAGGTGGCCGACCGCGTCACCGTGCTGCGCGACGGGCTCCATCAGGGCACCTTCGATGCCCGAACCACAAGCGAATCCGACCTGGTGGAGCGCATCGTGGGCCGCCCCTTCGAGGCGGCGTTCCCATCGGCGACACCGCGAGCCGACGCCCCTACCGAGGTGCTTCTCGTCGACGGCCTCCAGGGACAATCGTTTGGCCCGGTGAGTTTCACCCTGCAGTCCGGGGAGGTCGTCGGGATCGCCGGCGCCGAGGGCAATGGCCAGCCGCAGTTGTTCGACTGCCTCGCCGGGCGGATTCCTCCACGGGCGGGGCGCGTCGTGTGCCGGGGTAAGGAGCTGTCCCTGATCTCCACCAGCGAGGCGGTGGGAGCAGGCATCCTGCTGCTCCCGGGAAACCGGAAGCTCGAGGCACTGATGGGCGTGCTCGGGGTCAAGGTCAATTCGACGGTGCAGTCGCTGCGCCGGTTCTCCCGCTTCGGTCTGCTGCGCCGGCGAGCCGAGCGCAGCGCGGTGGCCGGCTTGGTGCAGGATCTGGCGATCCGGACCCCGTCGCTCGACCAGCCGGTGCAATTCCTTTCCGGGGGGAACCAGCAGAAGGTCTCCGTTGCCAGGTCGTTTCTCAGGGACCCGGCGGTGATCCTCGCCTACGAGCCGACCCAGGGGGTCGACGTCGGTTCCAGGTTCGACATATACACGGCGTTGCGCAGTCGTGCCGACAACGGGGCCGCCATTCTGGTGAAGTCGAGCGATCCGTTGGAGCTTGCCGGGTTGTGCGACCGGGTGTTCGTCATGTCTCGGGGAACAATCGTGGAGGAGATACCCGGCGACGAGCTCGACGAGGTGCGCATCGTCGAGGCGATCGTGCGTGGTCCCGGACTGTCGAAAAGCGCACGATCGCCGCTCGGGGTGGCGATGCCCAAGGCACCGGCCCACTCGGAGGAGTCGTGACCATCGAGTCCACGACACGACTCGACCGGGTCCGGCAGGCGAGCCGCAAGGCCATGCGCAATGCTCGCGACAAGAACAAGTGGCGCAAGATCGTCAAGGTACGGCTCTGGATGCCCGTCGCCCTGCAGGTCTTGCTGATCGTCGCACTGCTGCTCTACACGAACAGCCGTTTCGAGGGGTTCATCAACCGCGCCAACATCACCACGATCCTGGTCCTGGCCATTCCCCTGGCCCTGGCGGCGATGGCTCAGACCCACGCCATCCTGGTGGGCTTTCTGGACCTGTCGGTCGGGGCGATGATCACGTTCGGCGTCGTGGTCGGATCCTTCCTCATCGGCGCCGACGCCTCCACCACGGACATCTTCAAGGGGCTGGGAGTGATCCTTGCCTGCGGCGTCGGCCTCGGACTGGTCAATGCCGTTCTCATCCGTGGGGTGAAGATCCCTTCGCTCATCGCCACGCTGGCCACTCTCAGCATCCTCGACGGGATATCGCAGACGCTGCGTCCCACCGCACAGGGGGTTATCAGCCGCGACCTGGTCTCGTTCCTCAGGTCGAGCTGGGGCCCGATCCCGATCGCCTTCATCGTGCTCGTCGTCGTGGCTGGGGCTCTTGACCTATGGCTGCACGCCTCGGGATCGGGACTGGAGGTGCGGGCAGTCGGATTCGACGAGCGTTCCGCAAAGCGCGGCGGGATCAAGACCAACTGGATTCGGGTGCGCGCTCTGGTGATCTCCGGTGCGATCGCGGCTATCGCCTCTTTCTTCGTGATGGCTCGCTCCCCGATCGGAAACCCGGCGATCGGAGCGCCATTCACCCTGAACAGCATCACTGCGGCAGTCCTCGGAGGTGCGGCACTGTCGGGGGGTCGGGCCACGTTCGTGGGAAGCACCGTTGCCGCTGTTCTGCTGGCGCTGATAATCACCGCCCTGCCGTTTCTCGGCCTCTCGCCCGACGACGGAGCGTTGATCATCGGACTGTTGGTGCTGTCCGGGATGATCGTGTTCCAGGTGGGCGACCTCAAGGAGCTGGTCAAGCGGAACTACCGCCGGGCACGCCGCCTGGTGCTCGGCAGCCGAACGGCCCCCACCGTCGAGAT
>CAYTTU010000003.1:0-3240 GCA_964440905.1 uncultured Acidimicrobiia bacterium
CAAGACCAACACCCGCGAGCGGGTCGAGATCAAGAAGTACTGCCGCTTCTGCCGGCTGCACACCCCGCACAAGGAAACTCGTTAGCGTGCCCGCACCGGTGGCTCGCTCGAGTCGCCGCCGCGTCCCTCGCTAGCCGGGAGTACCGATGGGGGATCTCGAGGATCTGCCGGGCCGCCGTTACGGGCCGGTCCCGCTGGCGGTATCGGAACATCGCGTGGTGGACTTCGTCGCCGCCGCCACCGGCGGCGATCCCGATCGTTGGGGGCAGCACGCCCCGCCGCTGTTCGCCAACGCGGCGCTGTTCACCGCCGCTCCGGTGTTCCTCACCGATCCGGTGGTGGCGCCATTCACCCGGTCGCTGATCCACTCCACCCAGGAGTACGCCGGGTCGCGCCCGCTCGCGGTCGGGGAGACCCTCGAGGTGTCGGGACGTGTTGCCGCGGTACGGGCCCGCGGTCTGCTGCACTTCGTCACCTTCGAACTCGACGCCACCGGTGACGCCGGTCCCTGGCTCACCGGTTCGTCCCTGTTCCTGCTGTCGGCCGAAGCGGCGGGAGAGGCTCCGGAAGAGAAGGAGCCCCTGGCCACCGCCGGGGTGCCCGGCGCCGCAGATCCCGCCGGCAGCCTGCCCGCTCCCGGAGAACCGCTCCCGGCGTATCCCTGTGGGGCGTCCCGGCTCGACCTGGTGCGCTACGCCGCCGCCAGCGGCGACTGGAACCCGATCCACTGGGATCACGACTCGGCTCGCGCCGCGGGTCTCCCCGGGGTCATCGTCCACGGTCTGCTCATGGCCGCCTGGATTGCCGAGGCGGTGATCCGCCTCACCACCGGGCCTGATCCGCTGCGAAGCCTCGAGGTGCGGTTTCGCAATCCGCTTCGCCCCGCGGTGCCTGCTGTGGTGCAGGGGGTGATGGGCGACGACGGCGCCGAGGTGTCGCTCTCCGCCGGCGGGGAGCGCCTGGTCACGGGACGAATCCGGGTAACACCGTGACCGGATCCGGTGTCCAACGGGATGAGGATGGCCTCATCGAGCGGGCCCGTAGCGGGGACGCCGAGGCCTTCGGCGAACTGGTGTGGAGGTACCGCGACACCGTGTACACCCTTGCCGTACGGCTGGTGGGACCCGACCTCGCCCCTGACGTCACCCAGGAGGCGTTGATCCGGGCATGGCGGGCCATGCCCCGGTTCCGCGGCGACGCCGCCCTGGGCACCTGGCTGCACCGCATCACGGTCAACACGGCCTGGACCATGCGCAAGCGGGCGGCGCGTCACGCCACTGCCCCCCTGGAGGACACCATCGTCGATCCTGCCACCGGACCGGAGCACGCCGGGGTGCTGGTGGGGGTGCGGGCCGATCTGCGCCAGGCCCTGGAACAGCTCACCCCGGGCCAACGCGCCGTGTTGGTGTTGCGCGACGTCTACGGGTGGTCCCACGCCGAGGTGAGCCGGGAACTGGGGATCACCCAGACCACCGCCAAGGTGCGGCTGCATCGCGCCCGGCTCCGGCTCCGTGAACTGCTGGAGGAGGAGGAGTAGATGAGCGACCTCACCTGCCGCCTCATCGCCGCCCTCCCCGAGGCCACCCCGCTCAACCGGGTGCTGCGCCGCCACAAGGAGACCTGTCTGCGGTGCCAGGCCGAGGGCGCCCGCTCCGTGGGGGTGACCCGGCGCCTGTCCCATCTGGGTGACGAGGTGATCACCGCCCCACAGGGGTTGGCGACCAATGTGATCACCCGGCTCGGGCCCCAGGACGGGTCGGATCCGAGGCGCCCCATCGTGATGCGGGTGGCGATGCGCTGGGCGGCTACTGCCTTGGTGCTCCTCGCCAGTGCCGCCGCCGTCGCCGCCGCGGTGGCGGTTCGGCTGCGGCGCCGCGGTCCCGCCTGAGCCCCCGACTTGCCCTGGAAGCGCCGCCACCCCCTACAATGCCGCCGTTCATCCCAGAGGATCACGCGCGGGATCGACACCCCAAAGGGGCGTAGCTCAATTGGTAGAGCACTGGTCTCCAAAACCAGCGGTTGGGGGTTCGAGTCCCTCCGCCCCTGCTGCGAGGCCGGTACGGCTCCAACGATGAGGACACGATGAATAGAGAACTGCGCCGACTGCAGGCGAAGGAAGAGGAACGGGCCAAGGAGCGCCGCGCCGCCGGGATTCGGCCGCGCCGCCAGCGCGTCGGGTTCCTCCAGTTCGTCTCCGAGATCCGCACCGAGTTGAAGCGGGTCGCCTGGCCGAGCCGCCAGGAGGTGATCACCTTCACCACCGTGACGCTGATCACTGCCGGCTTCGTCACCCTGTACACCTTCGCTCTCGACCTCACCCTCAAGCAGGGCGTCCTGAAGTTGCTGGAGCTGCGATGACCGACCGCGAGATCGGGACCGAGGCCGACGCTCCAATCGATCCCGACAACCCGTTTGCCCGTGCCGCCGCGCTGCTCGGCAAGGCAATCGAGGACGACGAGCCCGAGACCGAGGCGCCCGTTGCCATGGAATCCGCCCCGGAACCCGCCATGGAGGAGCCCGCTCCGATGATGGCCCCCGCCGCCGAAATGGAGGCCGAGATCCCGATGCGGGCCACCGCGGTGGCGCTAGCCGACCCCGAAGAGGGGTCGGCCGCCGAGTCCGAGGAGGAGGCAGCAGAAGAAGCCGAGCCGGCGCTGCCCCCGGCCAGCCCCTACGACCTCCCCGGCTCGTGGTACGTAGTCCACTCCTACAGCGGATACGAGAACAAGGTCAAGGCCAATCTCGGCACCCGCATCCGGTCGATGCACATGGAGGAGTCGATCTTCGACGTCGTCATCCCGATGGAGGACGTCGTCGAGATCAAGGGGGGCCGCAAGGTCACCGTCCCCCGTAAGCAGTTCCCCGGATACATCCTGGTGCGGATGTACCTCGACGACGACTCGTGGGGAGTGGTGCGCAACACCCCGGGGGTCACCGGGTTTGTCGGGTCCGGCACCAAGCCCACACCGCTGTCGCGTCGTGAGGTCGAGCGCATCCTCGGGGTGCGCAAGGACGAGGAGAAGAAGGCCCCCCGGTTCAAGCCGGACTGGGAGGTGGGGGAAACGGTGCGGGTCATCGACGGGCCCTTTGCCGACTTCAACGGTGTCATCGAGGACATCAACGTGGACCAGTCCAAGGTCCGGGTGCTCGTCGACATCTTCGGCCGTGAGACCCCGGTCTAGCTCTACTTCTAGCAAATCCAGTAGTTCTAGAACCGGTTCGAGGAGACACACATGGGCC
>CAYTTU010000004.1:0-2805 GCA_964440905.1 uncultured Acidimicrobiia bacterium
TTGGCCCAGATGCCGTCGAGATGCGGGGCGATCGGCGAGCCCTCGATCATCGGACGGATCCCGGTGGAGACCACGTAGTGCTCCACGTTGATCCCCTCGGCGGCGCAGCGGGGCTCGGCGGCGATCCGCTCCCGGGTCTCCACCATGAACTCGGGCATCCCCGGCGCCGGGACGATCCGCCCGCCGATTTCGCGCAGCTTGGCGTTGCTGAGGTCCTTGAACACCCCCGCCTCGACATAGGAGAGGATGTGGAGCAGATAGGCCACCTCGCGGGCCACGATCACCCCACGCGCCGCATAGTGGTCGACCAGACCGTCCACCTCGGTCCAGAAGGCGGGCTCGTCCACGCCGTACTCGGCGAACAGCGGCTCCTGCTGGTTGCCCGGGATCAGGGTGCGGTCGAAGTCCCAGAGGAAGGCGATGACCGTCTGGGTGTAGAGCGGAACCGGCATGGCCGGGTTCAGGGTACTTCCGGTCCCCCGAACCTCACCCGTTCCCCTTCGGGCCACCACGGCTGCAGCATCACCGGGGCGCCGCGCAACGCACGGTGCGCCTCGCCCATACGTCCGGTGGGCACCACCACCATCACCCGCCAACCCCGAACCGCGGCGGCGGCGGCAAGCGGTCCGAGCGGGGTGAGGTCCTGGGCCCCATCGGGGTACCACTCGGTGATCCCCTGCTGCGGGGCGAGAACCGCCGCCCCGACCACCTCCGGAGCGTCGGCAAACACCGCGATGTCGGTTTCCACCACGGTGGCCTCACGACGCAGATGCAACGAGGCCGCAGCGGAGGCCGCGGTGCCGTGGGATACCGCGACCTGTTCGACAGCAAGAGCCATAGGGACACCTCCCGGAGTTACAGGAGTGTAGTTTAGTGGAGTCGGGCGCCTTTTGGCGCCTTCCCGACGCCCGACGCCCGGTTCCCGGTTCCCGACGCCCGATACCAGACATCTGGGAGTCACTTAACTGGCAACTGGCAACTGGCAACTGGCAACTGGTGAATACCCTCCCCCACCATGCTCCTTACCGACCGCGACCGCGCCCTCGCCTCGGGTGAGATGGGGCCGGCAGCCGAACTGGCGATGCGGATCATCCTTGCCGTCGCCGCGGCGAACGACGCACCCGGCCTGATCGATGTCACCTCGGCGCACATCGACTCGTGCCTGTACCACGGGGATGCCGGACTCGACTTTGCCGAGCGCCTCGCCGGCGATGGCGCCCGGGTGGTGATCCCGACCACGCTCAACGTGGCGACGCTGGATCTGCTGCACCCCCACCTGTTCCGCGGCGATGCCCGCCTCCAGGAGCGGGGTCGTCGATTGATGAAGGCATATGCCTCCATGGGGGCGATCCCAACCTGGACCTGCGCCCCCTATCAGTCGCCGCGTCGCCCGGCCCTTGGTGAGCACATCGCCTGGGCGGAGTCCAACGCCATCGTGTTCGCCAACTCGGTGTTGGGAGCCCGTACCGGTCGCTACGGCGACTTCATCGACATCTGTGCTGCAATCACCGGCCGGGTGCCTGACGCCGGATTGCACCGCGACGAGAACCGCCGCGCCCGGATCGTGATCGACCTCAGTGCCATACCCGCCGCGGTGCTGGCGAGCGACATCGCCTTCCCGGTGGTGGGACACCTGGTCGGTGGCCTCGCCGGAACCGCGGTGCCGGCGATCGTCGGGCTTCCCCCCGACGCCTCCGAGGATGCCCTCAAGGCACTGGGAGCCGCCGCTGCTTCGTCGGGTGGGGTGGCGATGTTCCACGCCGTGGGACGCACCCCGGAGGCAGCCACCCTGGCCGACGCCCTGGGCGGATCCGAGCCGGACCGGGTGGTCCGCATCGATCTGGGGCAACTGGCGGCGGCGCGCGCCGAGTTGTCCACCCGAAGCAGCGGGGCACTCGGGGCGGTGAGTGTGGGGACCCCGCACTTCTCCCTCGACGAGTTCGCCCGGCTGGTGGAGCTGTTCGGCGACGATCGGGTCGCCCCCGGGCTGGAGTTCTACGTGAACACCTCGCGTGAGGTGCTCGCCTCGGCCGCCGCTGCTGGGCTGGTGACCCCGCTGCGGGACGCCGGGGTGGAGATCGTCACCGACACCTGCACCTACATCACCCCGATCATCCGCAACGTCGGTGGTGTGGTGTTGACCAACTCGGGCAAGCTCGCCTACTACGCCCCAGGAAATCTCGGGGTCGAGGTGGCGTTCGGCAGCCTGGCCGACTGTGTCGCCTCGGCGATCGCCGGAAAGATCCGCATCGACTGGACGGGTTGGCGATGAGAGCGCTGCTACCCGGCACCGCAACCGGCGAGGTGCTCGTCCTCTCCGAACCGCTCTCGATGTGGGGCGGACTCGACGCCGCGACGGGTGCGGTGATCGACCGCCGTCATCCCCAGGCGGGGATGATCCTCACCGGGCGGGTGGTGGTGATGACGTCGGGACGGGGTTCGTCGTCGTCGTCGAGCGTGCTCGCCGAGGCGATCCGCGCCGGGACCGCACCGGCGGCGATCGTGCTGCGGGAGGCCGACGACATCCTGTTGCTCGGCGCGTTGGTGGCCGAGGTGCTCTACGGCAAGGTGTGCCCGGTGCTGGTGGCGGACGGGGTGGAGTACGAGGGGTTCGTAACCGGGGAGATGGTGACGATGGGGCGTTAGGGAGCACAGCACAGTAACCCCCCATCCCCCCGGCTGACTGCTCCCCCCTTGTGGGGGTGCCTATGCCGCCGGGTCGCGGGGGTCGGGGGGGGTCCCGCGGCAGATAGGCCGTGGCACCAGCGCTCGGCGCGGAACGTGCCCCGGCAGCTGGGCAGGGGG
>CAYTTU010000005.1:0-6712 GCA_964440905.1 uncultured Acidimicrobiia bacterium
GCCGAAGAGCCGCACCGTCGGCTTGCCGCCCCCGGTGATCTCGACGTCACGCCACCGGATGCGGCGCCACCCGGTGCCCAGACTCTTCATCACCGCCTCCTTGCCGGCGAACCGGGCGGCGAGACGCCGTTCCGGCCGAGCGAACCGGTAGGCGTACTCGCGCTCATGTTCGGTAAAGCAGCGCTCGGCAAAACGCGGATAGCGGGCGAGAAGATCACCGACGCGGGCGATGGAGCAGAGATCAAGGCCGAGTCCGACGATCCTCATCGACTCCCGGCTCCCGGCTCCCGACTCCCGCTTCGATACCGGATACCCGATACCCGATACCCGATACTGCCAGTCAACCATCCGGCGGGGATTGGCGGGCGTCGGGCGTCGGGCGTCGGGCGTCGGGCAGCGCTACTCAACCGTCACACTCTTCGCCAGATTGCGGGGCTGATCGATGTCGTGCCCCCGCGCTGCGGCCACGTGATAGGCCAACAACTGGAGCGGGACGATTGCCAGCACCGGAGCCAGCAGGTCGGGCACCCGGGGGATGCGCAGCGCCTCGTCGGCGTGCTTGAGCACCTCGGTGTCGTCGTCGTAGGCGATCGCCACCACGAAGGCGCCCCGGGCTTTGACCTCCTGGATGGCTGACACCGTCTTGTCGTACAGCTCGCCCTGGGTGAGCACCACCACCACCGGAGTGCCTGCGGTGACCAGCGCCAGGGTGCCGTGCTTCAGCTCACCTGCAGGCATCGCCTCGGAGTGGATGTAGGAGATCTCCTTCATCTTCAGCGAGCCCTCCATGGCCACCGCGTGATCGAGGCCACGCCCGATGAAGTAGACGTCCTCGTGACCGGCAAACCGGCTCGCCAGGGTGATGACCGCCTCCTCGCCCTTGAGGGTCTCCTCGATCCGGGAGGGAAGGTTGCGTAGCCCGGCGACCAGTTCGGCATCGACATCGGCCGGAATCACGCCCCGCTGGCGGCCGATGGACAGCGCCAACAGGTATTCGCCGAGCAACATCGTGAGATACGCCTTGGTGGAAGCCACGGCGATCTCGGGACCGGCGCGGGTATAGAGGATGTCGTCCGAGTCCCGGCTCAGAGTGGAGCCGACCACGTTGGTCAGTGCCAGCAGGCGCGACCCGAGCCGCTTGGCCAGGCTGGCGGCCGCCAGGGTGTCGGCGGTCTCCCCCGACTGACTGATCGCCACCGTCAGGGTGTTGCCGTGGATCAGGGGATGGCGATAGCGCAGTTCGTGCGCATAGGCGGCCTCGGTGGGGATGCGCAGCAGGCGTTCGAACACCTCCTTGCCGACGTATCCGGCGTGAAGGGCGGTGCCACATGCGGTGATCCAGATCTTCTCGAGGTCGTCCACGAATCCGTCGGGAAATGCGACATCCTCCAGCACGATTTCGCCATCGTCGAGCAGCCGGCCGCTGAGAGTCTCGGTGGCTGCCTGGGGCTGCTCAAAGATCTCCTTGAGCATGAAGTGCGGGTACCCGCCGCGCTCCGCCTGGGCGGCGTCCCAGGTGATCTTCAAAGTGTCGCGTTGCACTGGGGTCCCGTCCAGCGTCTCGATGCGCCACCCCTCGGGGGTGATGTCGACCATCTCGCCGTTGTCCACCACCACGATGTCACGGGTGTGGTGCAGGATGGCAGGCACGTCGGAAGCGAGGAACATCTCCCCCTTTCCGATGCCCACCACCAGCGGGCTGATCATCCGCACCGCGACCATGCGCCCCGGTTCCGCCTTGGCCATCGCCACCAGGGCGTAGGCGCCCGTGGCTTTGCCCACGGCGCGGCGCACCGCCTCGAGCAGATCGCCGTCGTACTCATGAGCAATGAGGTGGGCGAGCACCTCGGTGTCGGTCTCGGAGGCGAACTCGGCGCCCTCGGCGGCAAGGACTTCCTTGAGAGCGAGGAAGTTCTCGATGATTCCGTTGTGCACTACGACGATCTCCCCGCCGGGGTCGGTGTGGGGATGAGCGTTGCGGTCACTGGGCACCCCATGGGTTGCCCACCGAGTGTGCCCGATCCCGTAATGCCCCGACAGCGGGTGCTCCTCCAAGACTGCGGCGAGACGGGACAGCTTGCCCTCCGCCTTGGTCACCGTGAGGACCGAACCATCATGGATCGCAACGCCGGCCGAGTCGTAGCCGCGGTACTCGAGGCGGCTCAGTCCATCCATGATGATCGGGGCGGCGTCCTGCGGCCCCACGTATCCCATGATTCCGCACATGGCGGTGTCTCCCTTCTGGGAGACCGGAGTCCCGCGGGTAAACCCCGCCTCACATCGTTGCGGCCTCTGTGCGCCGGGGTCACCCCCGGGTTTTGCACCGCATCGTCACGACCGTGAGCGGCCGAGAGGGCATCCGCCGAATCTTTCGATGATCCCTCTTCCTCGTCACCTGGGCCGAGCCCAGGTCTGGCGCTCCAGTTCGGGTTCTCCGGTCTGGCTTAGGTTGTCTGCCGCCGTATGGGCGGCGCGGCCAGGTTACCCCACGGGGGGTTCAACACCACCCAGCTCGGCGCGCACCACACCCACCAGGTCTTCGGCGATAGAAGCCGCCTCATGGCCCTCACGGGCTTCGACCATCACCCGCACCAGCGGCTCGGTGCCGCTGGCCCGCACCAGTACTCGGCCCTGGTCGCCGAGGCGCTTCTCCATCCGGGCCACGGCATCCCAGACCGGAGCGGCGTCGCCGAGCCGCTCTTTCGCCCTGACATGAACGTTGCGCAGCACCTGGGGATACTCGACCATCACCCGGCGCAGCTCGCGCAACGGGGTGGCGGTGGCAGCAACCACCTCGAGCAGGCGCAACCCGGTGAGAAGTCCGTCGCCGCTGGCCTGGTTGCGCAGCAGCACGTGACCGCTCTGCTCGCCACCCAGCCCGGCACCGGTAGCAATCATCTGCTCCAGCACGTAGCGGTCCCCCACCGGGGTCTCGACCACCTCGATTCCCAGGCTATGCATCGCCATGCGGAATCCGAGGTTGGACATCACGGTGGCCACCACCCGATTGCCGGGGAGCAGGTCACGGTCGCGCATGTGGCGGGCCAGGACCGCCATGATCACATCGCCGTTGCACACCACGCCCTCTTCGTCCACCGCGATGCAGCGGTCGGCGTCGCCGTCGAAGGCGAGTCCGATGCGCCCGGCGGCGGCAGCAGCCAGGCCCTCGGGGTGGACCGCCCCGCACCCGTCGTTGATGTTCATCCCCGACGGTTCGGCATTGAGGGTCTCCACCTCGGCACCCAGCCGGGAGAACAGGCGGGGGGCGGCGAGAAAGGCGGCACCGTTGGCGCAATCGAGCACCACCGGGATGTCGGCGAGGCGATAGTCGGCCTGGCGCTCCAGGAGCGCCACATAACGGTCGACCGCATCGGTCATCGCAGACTGGATGCCGACATTGGCGCCGCTCACCTCGTACCACGGCTCGCCGCTGTGGTAGCGGCCTTCGATGGCAGTCTCGCGATCATCATCGAGCTTGGCGCCGTCGGGTCCGAAGAACTTGATCCCGTTGTCCTCCGCCGGATTGTGACTGGCGGACACCATCACCCCTAACGAGGCACGATGCGCCCGGGTCAGGGCGCTCACCGCACCCACCGGAACGATCCCGAGATCGCAGGTGTCGAATCCAGCGGCGTTGAATCCAGCCTGGACGGCGGCGGAGAGCATCTGACCGGATCGGCGGGTGTCGCGGCCCACCACGGCGGTGCCGGTGCGGCCGTCGCCAGCGGAGCGGGCCAGTTCGTAGGCCATGCTGGCGGTGAGGTCCACGTTGGCCCGGCCGCGGACGCCGTCGGTGCCGAAGAGTCGAGTCATGTCACATCCCTTCGGCACTCGGTGCCGGGGAGGTTAGGGGCAGGCGACCGGGCTAGCGCTTGGTGTACTGCGGGGCGCGGCGGGCCTTGCGCAGGCCGTACTTCTTCCGCTCCACGGCCCTGGAGTCACGTGTGAGCATCCCGGCCTTCTTCAGAACCGGTCGCAGACTGAGATCGTTCTCGATGAGTGACCGGGCGATAGCGAGGCGGAGCCCGTCGACCTGGCCGGTGACGCCCCCACCCTCCAGCTTGGCCTCGATGTCGAAGCGGCCCTCGACCCCGGCGACCCGGAACGGCTCCAGCACCCGCAGGCGATTCGACATCGTGGGGAAGTAGTCCTCGAGGGCGCGCCCGTTGAGCACGAACTTGCCGGTGCCCTCACGGAGGCGGACCCGCACCACGGAGGTCTTGCGGCGGCCGACGGTCATCGAAAGCGGCTTGGTCATCGGGTCTCGACCTTTCGAGAGATGAGGGTGAACGGCTGCGGCGCCTGCCCGGCGTGGGGATGATCGGACCCGGCGTACACCTTGAGCTTGCTGCGCATCGCCCGGCCGAGCCGGTTCTGAGGCAACATCCCCCGGATCGCCTTCTCCACGACGCGCTCGGGGAAGTTCGCCTGCATCTTGCGGAAGGTGGACTCGGTGAGGCCGCCCGGGTAGCCGGAGTGGCGGTAGTAGACCTTGCCGTCAGCCTTGGCGCCGGTGACCGCCACCTTCTCGGCGTTGACCACGATCACGTGGTCGCCAAGATCCATGTGGGCGGAGTACTTGGGCTTGTGCTTGCCGCGCAGCAGAGACGCCACCTCGGAGGCGAGCCGCCCCAGGGGCATGTCGGTGGCGTCGACCAGCCACCACGAGCGCTCGATGTCGCCCGGTCGCGGCGTAAAGGTCTTTTGCAGCTTCATTGGAAGATCCGTCGCTCTGGAGTGGGCGCACCACGGCGCGCCGCAGCGACGGGGAAGGGTAGCCCGGATCGGGGGGAGAGGGCTAATCGGGCCAGTCGACGCCCGATGCCCGACGCCCGCCAGACCGGCTTCAGGGCGGGAGTCGGGAGTCGGGAGTCGGTTCGACCCCGCCGCGCCAAACTCTCTAGTAGTCGACCGCCCATAAGACCAGGCCGTGCGCCGGGGCCACCCCCCGGGCGGCGTTGCGGTCCCTTGACTCCAGGATCCCCGGTACCGCCTCGGCGGCCAACCGCCCCCGGCCCACCTCGACGCACAGGGCGACCATGGAGCGAACCATCTGGTGGCAGAAAGCCTTGGCGGTGGTGGAGTAGACCAGGAGACCGGAGTCCGCAGGCCCGACGCCCGACGCCTGATTCCCGACGCCCGACGCCCGCCGCCCGACGCCCGCCAGAGGACTGGCGACTGGCAACTGGGGACTGGGGACCGAGCCGGACTCTGGAGACTGGAGGCCGGAGGCCGGAGGCCCGACGCCCGACGCCCGACGCCCGACGCCCGCTACCAGATCACCGGCCTGGCTGGTGGCTGGAGGCTGGAGGCTGGAGGCTCTCGCCCAACGGGCGAGATCAACCGTCCTCTCCGTCCCCCCGCTGTCGCTGGCCCTACACAGCGAAGCGAAGTCGTGGGCGCCCACGAAGGCGGCGGCGGCGTGGTTCATCGCCTCCAGGTCGAGGGGCTCCCCGCGGTGCCACACCCACCGGGCCCGGAGCGGATCGTGAAAGGGCGCCTCGTCGATGAAGTAGCGGTACGAGCGCCGCACTGCCGAGAAGCGGGCATCGAACCCTTCGGGAGCCGGCGCGATCGAGTGGATGGCGATCTCGGGGCCGAGCATGGTGCGCAGCGAGCGCACCATCGCCGCCGGGTCGATCGGTCCCTCGAACGGGAACGACGCCACCTGGTGGCGGGCGTGGACCCCGGCATCGGTGCGCCCGGCCACGCTCAAGGTCACCGTCTCACCGAGCACCCGGGCCAGGGCGGTCTCGATCTCCTCCTGGACGGTGCGCACTCCGGCGTTGCGCGCCCATCCCCGGAACCCGGTGCCGTCGTAGGCGAGGTCGATCCGATGGATCGCCATCTAGAACCGGAAGAGCAGCGACACCACCACGAAGGCGACCCAGCCTCCGACCGCGGCGAGCGCCGCCCGGGACTTGGGGAGTTCGAGCGCCACCCGGGCCGCCACCCACAGGGTGGCCACCAGCCAGATGGACACCACCAGCTGGGCGCGCAGCGGATGCATGAACGGCGCCAGCAGGACGCCCACCAGCAGCACCGGGTGCCCGATCGAGGTGGCCGCCATCGTTCCCTGGAAGGTCCCGTCGCCCTCCAGGAGGTAGCGGCCGATCAGATACACGAGGCCCGACAGGATGATCCAGTTGAGGATCCCGTAGAGGATCACCTGTGCCGCCACGAGCACCCCCACTCCGTCGAGGATCCAGGGGATCATCAGCAGGGCGTGCACCGTCGCCACCACGATGGCTCCGTCGGCGACCCCGTCCCGCCGCAACAGCATCTCCAGGTAAGGCTCCCGGCGCAGCAGGGCGGCGTCAATGGCGCGGCGGATCATGACCCCGAGACTAGGGGCGTCCCAGCAGCCGGCCCACGGGCCGCAGCACCGACCGCCCCGCTCCCAGCGCCTCGAGCTCCTCCCACGCGACCCAGCGGCAATCGCGCACCTCTTCGACGGCGGTTATGGCGGCATCGCCGGCGACGAAGCCGAAACGGAGGTCGAAGTGCAGGTGGCGGGGCTGTCCCGGCGACTCGGGGAAGACGTGCACGTCGATGTCGAAAAGGCCATCCCCGAGCGGGACGAGGTCGGTGATCCCGGTCTCTTCGGCCACCTCGCGCCGTGCCGCCTCGATCAGGCCGGTGTCGGTGGGATCGACGTGTCCCCCGGGCTGCACCCAGATGCCGATCTTCCCGTGGTGGATCAGCAGCACCC
>CAYTTU010000006.1:0-5358 GCA_964440905.1 uncultured Acidimicrobiia bacterium
GGTGAACCGGATCGGGCAACCGACTACGTCTACCTGACCGGCTCCCTCGATGCGGCCGCCTGGGATTCGGAGCTGGTTCCCGTCGACGGTCCAGGCAGGATCTACATGGTCGAACCGACCGGCCCGATCATGGATGACCCAGATCTCACGGGAAAGAAGTTTCCGGGTCCGGCGAAGTCATACCGCTCCCCAGAGCCGCTGCGGGTCACGGGTGAGGTCACGGATTCGCAGGGGCGCCCGCTGCGCTTCTACCACGGCACGAAGGCTGACCTGAAGGCAGGGGACCTTATCGAGCCCGGCCACTCTTCAAACTTCGGTGAACACAATCGGGTAACCGACTACGTCTACCTGACCGGCACTCTGGATGCGGCAACCTGGGGGGCGGAGCTGGCACTTGGCGGTGGACCGGGCAGGATCTACGAAGTGGAACCGACCGGCCCGATCATGGATGACCCCAATCTGACGAACATGAGGTATCCAGGCAATCCGACGAAGTCCTATCGCTCCCGAGAGCCGCTGCGGGTCACGGGTGAGGTCACGGATTGGCAGGGGCACCCCTCGGAGGCACTCAAGGCGATGAAGGACGGCCTCGAGCAACTCAAGAAGCTTGGTGTCGAACCCATCGAGGACTGAGTCAATCCGTCCTCAGGTGAGATTGCCGCACGCTGGCCGAGGGACGGTTACTCACCCGAGTCCAGCCCTTACCGCACTGCCTTCTTCACCAGTGCGCCGATCTTCGCTTCATCAGCAGCGCTCAGTTTCTTCAGAGCGAACGAGGTCGGCCAGAGCGCGCCCTCGTCGAGGTTTGCCTTGTCGGTGAAGCCAAATGTCGAGTACCTGGCCTTGAACTTCTCTGCGCTCTGGAAGAAGCAGAGGACGTCGCCCTCCTTGGCGTAAGCCGGCATCCCGTACCAGGTCTTCGGGGTCAGGCCCGGGGCATTGGCCTTGACGATGGCGTGGATCCGGGTGGCCATGGTCCGATCCGCCGGCGACATCTCGGCGATCTTGGCGAGCAGCATCTTCTCTCCGTCGGCCTTGCTCGCCTCCGCCCTCAACTCCTTGGCGCGCTCCCGCATGGCGGCGCGTTCATCGGCGGAGAATCCGGCGGACTTGGTGCTCTTAGCGGTCTTGGTCGTGACCTTCTTTGCAGGCTTCTTCTCAGCCATGTCCTCTCACCTCCAGGGCCGCAAGCTAGCGATTGTCCAGCTCGAAGTGCTGCCGGCTGACGTCTGACGACTGACGACTCTCTTAGATCAGGTTGCTCAGCCTTCCCTGCACGGTGAGCGACACCGCCGACGGTCCCCCGAGCACGGTGATGGCGCTGGGGCCGAGGCGGACGATCTCGTTGGTGATCACGTCAGGCACGGCGCCGCCCCGGACCACCAGTAGCGGTTCGCCGAGGTGGCCGGCGGCGGCGGCACCTGCCAGGGCATCGGGATAGGCGGTCCCGACCGCGATGAACACGCCAGCGGCACCAGCGGGGAAGGCGTAGGCGCTGATCGCGGCCGCGGTGGCGTAGCGATCATTTCCGGCGAGGCGGGTGACAGTGCCGTAGGAGTCCAGCGCCGCCTCGACCTCCGGTGACACGGCGGCAGGCCCGCCGAGCAGTATCAGTTGCGAGGCTCCGAGACGGAGGATCTCCTCGCCGACGACGGCTGGGACGGAGTCGGGAGCGACCAAGAGGATTGGGGCTCCAGCCGCGGTCGCGGCGGGACCGCCGGCGAGGGAGTCCACAAAGCCGGTGGCCGTCGCCAGGAACACGGTGTCGGCACCGGCGGGGAATCCGTACTCGCTGATGGCGGCGGCGGTGGCGTAGCGATTCTCGCCGCCGATCCGGACCACGGTTCCATAAGTGGCCAGGGTTGCGGCCACGCCGGGGCCCACCGCCCCCTCCCCGCCCAGGATCACGATGGTGTCCGGTTGCAGTCGGGTCAGCTCGGTAACGATCGCAGGGGGAATGCCGGTGGGCTCCACCAGCAGGATCGGGGCTCCGACACGCGCCGCCACTGCGGCACCGGCGAGCGCATCGGGAAAGTTGCGGCCGGTGGCGATGAACACCACCTCGACGCCGCCGGGGAAGGCCGCGGCCGAGATACGGGCGGAGGTGTCGAATCGATCGCTGCCGGCGATGCGGCACGCCATCTCGCCAACCGTGCAAGGGACCGCCGTCGCGGCTACCGCACTCGTAAGGTACGGATATGGGTTGACCGGTATGCCGTTGGGCCGATGCAGTTCGTAGTGCAGGTGCGACGAGGTGCTCTCGGCGTTGCCGGAATCCCCGACCCAACCGATGAGCTGGCCGGCGACGACTCGGGTGCCCACCTCGATGCCGGGAGCGATGCCCCATCCCAGACCGTTGTCGGTGCCCGGGGCGTCGTTGTTGAGATGGCTGTACCACGACTCCCAGCCGCTGTCGTGGCGTAGGGCGAGGGCGCAGCAGATCACCGGCGGTACGTGGGCGGGGTCGTTGCCCCAGTTGACGGATGTGATCACCCCGTTGGCCGCCGCCACGACCGGAGTCATCTTGGCGGCGTACATGTCGACGCCCTCATGGACCAGGTCACGGGCAGTGAGCAGCCACCCCGAGTTGGAGTACGAGTTGTTGCCCAGCACCGGGAACACGATGGGGGGCGAAACGATGGTCGATCCGCTGGTGATTCCACAAGACACCGGTATGTGCCGGTGGGATTCGAAGACCTCTCCTGCCGGCGGCACCACCCAGACGACGAAAGTGTTCCACTCGTATTCGCTGACGGTGGGGTCGATGGCAACCACGAAGGTCCCTGCAAGCGTGGCGGTGCTCCCCGGGGTCATCGCAGGCAGCGGCGCCGTGGCGGGACCGGAGAGGGTGACTGCGTCGCCGCGGGGATCCACCTCGACGTAGGCCCCGGTGATGGTCTTGGAGACCGAGGTGAAGGTGAGGCTGATCTCTACGGTCTCCCCGCACTCGGCGAATCCGTCGCCGTCTCCCACCGATCCTGAAGTGGTGCCATCGGCGATCCCCAGCGCCGAGACGTAAAGGTCGCTGGTGCGTCGGTTGATGGGCCGGTCTGGTGGCGGCGCCGACGCCGCCGGCATGGCGCCGACGACGAGAAGCGTTATGGCGATCGTCAGTGCGCGGCTCCAAAGCGACGGCCTCGGGCCGGGTTGGTAGCCGGATCGACGAGCGATCGGGAGGTGTCCCCGTGTGAGGTTGTGGCGCATCGGGCTCCGCGCGGACTCCAGCTGGACTACGGATGGCGTGCCGACCCGGCGCTTGCCCCTGAGCAAGGGGTCACTTTGACCGGGCCAGGGAGTGTATCGGCCAGCAGTGCCCGGTCCTGTATCCCCTACAGCCCGTCTCCGCCTTCCTGATTGTCTTGGCTGACGACTGACGACTGACGACTGACGACTCTCTTATCCTCCCCCCGTGCCCCGCCCCGCCCGACTGTTCGGGATCTCCGCCCTCGCCGCCCTGATGGCGCTTCCGCTGTTCCTCGCCGGGTTGCGGATCTCCAACCGGGTGATCGTGGTCGCCGACGACGTGGTCACCGAAGACCTCTACGCCTTCGGCGGGCACGTGGTGGTGGAGGGGGTGATCCAGGGTGACCTGTTCGCCATTACCAGCAACCTCACCATCACCGGTCGGGTCGAGGGTGACGTGCTCGGAATGGTGGGCGGCACCGCCCGCATCAGCGGCGAGGTGCAGGGGGCCGTGCGGCTGGCGGCGGTCCGTCTCGAGGTGACCGGGACGGTGGGCGACGACCTGGCCTTGGTGGCCTCCGAAGCCGTGATCGACGGGTCGGTGGGGCGCGACGTGCTCACCATCGTCGGTTCGGTGGCACTCGACGGGTCGGTAGGGCGCGATGTGCGGGTCCAGGCACTACGGCTCAGCATCGACGGACCAGTGGGTCGTGACGTTCACGCCCGCACCGACCGGCTGTCGCTTCAGGACGAGGCGGTGATCCAGGGCGACGTCCTGTACAAGGCGTCGTCGGACGCTCGGGTCGATCCCTCCGCCGCGGTGAACGGATTGATGACCCGCCGGGAGGTGATCGCCCCGGTCTGGGCCAGCGCGGCCACCCGGCTGTTCGTGGTGTTCAGCGCCCTCGCCTTCGTCGTTTCCGGGCTGTTCGGGTCGTGGCTGTTCCGCAAGTGGTCGGCGCGGGCGGTGACCGCCGTCACCGAGCGGCCGGGACGTTCGGCGGTTATCGGACTGGGTCTGGTGCTGTTGCCGCCGGTGCTGGTGCTGCCGCTGTTCCTTACCCTGGTGGGGATCCCGGTGGCACTGCTACTGCTGATCGGATGGCTGGTGGCCCTGTTCCTCGGACCGCTTCCGGCGGTGACGGCCGCCGGGGGGCGGCTGCTGCGCGGCCGGGGTGGTGTGGCGGCGGCACTGGTAGTGGGAACCTTGGTGTGGCGCGGGGCGATGTGGGTGCTGCCGCTTATCGCGGTGCTGCTCTATCTGGCGGCGTTGCTGGTCGGTCTCGGGGCGGCGGGTTCGGCGGCATGGCAGTTGCGCCGGGAGGGCGCCGCTGGGTAGGTTCTTGCCCTTCCCCCCTTGTGGGGGAAGTACCCCGGGGAGCGCTGGTGCCATGCCCTTCGGGCGACGATGTACCCCCACCAATGCCCCTCCGAGCCGACTGCCTTCTTACGGCTCCACGAAGATGCACTCGCCGGGGCAGGCCTCGGCGGCTTCGAGCACGAACTCCTCCAACCCGGCGGGGACCCGGGCAACGCCATCTCGACCCTGCGCCGCCCCCCGCCCGTCGAAGACGACTTCGGCGCCGAAGTGAGCACCGGATTCCTTGACCGCCCACAGGCCGTCGCCCCTCTCGTGGAACACCAGGGGCTCGATGCTCTCGCAGGTACCGACGCCCATGCATAGCTCGGGATCGATCCACACCTTCACGCCCTGTCTCCTTGGTTGGGTCAGGAGACAATGCGGCGCCGCGGTCTAAGTCGGCCTGAAGCGCGGCGTAGCTCTTGCTGTCAGCTGTCGGCTGGCTAGCCCTCAGCTTCTTGCTGACGACTGACGACTGACGACTGACGACTCTCAAGAACCACCACTTCGCCGATTTCGTAGCGCACCCGGTCGCCGGTGCGAAAGATCGGATGCGGTCCGTTGCGGGCCAGCAACCGACGCCCGTCGGCGACGTGAAGGGTGACCAACTGGTCGTGTCCGTAGTACTCGTGCTCCACCACCAGGGCGGGACCTCCGGAATCCGCGGTGATCCGCACCTGTTCGGGTCGCACCAGCACCTCGACCTTCTCGGCGTCGCGTGCGGTGGTGGGGAACCTTCCCAGCGGCGTGTCCACCATCCCGGAGCGCACCGTCCCTTCGACGAAGGCGCCCTCGCCGAGGAACTGCGCCACCCA
>CAYTTU010000007.1:0-3821 GCA_964440905.1 uncultured Acidimicrobiia bacterium
TCAG
This sequence comes from uncultured Acidimicrobiia bacterium, assembly GCA_964440905.1. Lineage (GTDB taxonomy): Bacteria > Actinomycetota > Acidimicrobiia > Spongiisociales > UBA11373 > UBA11373. The sequence goes on from CAYTTU010000007.1 coordinate 5, forward strand.
GATCCGCCGATGGCGTAGAGCCTGGTGTCGGTGCTGGTCACGAGCACGATCCCGTCCAGGGCGGTGACCGAGGAGCGCACTGCACCGCCCGTCTGCCAGGACCACAACTCCTCACCCGACTCCATGTCCACGGCGAACACCTTGCCCGCCTCGTTGCCGAAGTAGACGATTCCGCCCACGATGGTGGGCGCCGATCGCACCGCCGCTCCGGCATCGAAGTCGTGGAGGATGGCGTCGGTCACCAGGTCGATGAAGAGCACCCTGGCCCCCACCGGGATCACCATCGTGTCGCCAGTGATCGCAGGAGCCGCGGCGGCTCCAGTCACGTCGTAGTACAGCGCATTGCGGTTGGGCGCCGGCGTGTCGCAGGTCGGAACCGAGAACACGTAGAGCTGGCCGCTGGTGGTCAGCGTGTACACGACTCCGTCGACGACCACCGGGTTCACCTCGACCGATCCGATGCCGGACGAGCGGCAGATCAGGTCGCCAGTCTCGGCGTCGATGGCATATAGCCTGCCGTTGCTTCCGCTGGTACCGAAGTAGACCGTGTTGCCTTCGGCGGCGGGAGACCCGAGCACCGGCCCGATCGGCTCGCACTCCGGAACCTCCCCGAGGGTGGCGCAATCTTCAGGCGAACGGGGGAAGGTCCAATCGCGCGTCCGTGCCACCGGCGAGATGCCGACGACCCTCCCGGCGCTGGGTCCCGAGGCGGCGACGATCACCCGGTTGCCGACAACGAGCGGGGTGGCGCGAATCGCAAACCCATCGCCTACAAACTCGGTGTGCACCACGTTGAACGGGGTCTGCACCGCCTCACGGAAGGTGACCACGCCGTCACTGTCCCCGTAGGCGATGATGGCGAGTGGTGGCGCCTCCCCCCGATCGGAACCGGAGATCTCACCGATTGCCGGTGTCGCCACGATCGCCGACGGTGAGCCAAACGTCCACAGCTGGCTACCGGTACTCATGTCGACGGCGTGCACCGAGCCGTCCTGGGAGGCGATGAAGGCCCACTTGCCGAAGGTCACCGGCGAAGCGGCGATCTGATCGGCGGTGCCATACCTCCAGAAGTACCCCTCGGCTGACGACACCCCGGTGGTGTCGGCTATCACACCGGATCTGCCGGCGTCGCCGCGGAACATCGTCGACCCGGCGAACACCGTGCCGTCGGGTACCGCTATCGGGGTCTCCTCGAGCGGAGGCAGCGTCGTCGTCGTGACTTGGGCCAGTGTCGTCGGCGGTGTCGAGTCGTCGGCGAGGAACATCGTCACCCCGACACTCACCGCGGCGATCACGATCAGTGCCGCCGCCGCCTGCAGGATCCGCCTGCCCAGCGAAGTGACGGCGCGACGCCGCACTAAGCCCTGGGCGCGGCGCTGTGCGGGCGACAGCGTCTCCAGGGTGTCGAGCCCGGCTCCAGAGACGACCGCGGCCCACTGCGCGGTGAGCGCCTCGGCCGCCGCCTCGTCGTCGGCCACCTCGACTGCGAGCGCGGCGGCGACGTGGGGCAGGCTGGCCCACGACTCGGCCCAACCCGGGGGCAGATGCCCCACCAGGCTCTGGGCGGCAAAGGCCACGGCCTGTCCGGCGGGGTCGGTCCACAGCTTGGCGACATGTGCGGCGCGCACCGCCACGGTGGGCAGACCGAGATCGAGCGCCAGCCCGGTGGCATAGAGGGCCAGCTCGGTGTCCTTCTCGCGGGCGGCGCGGGCGATCATCAGCTCGAGGGCTGGCAGGTGCCAGTTGGCGGCAAGCAGCTCGTCGGTGAGGTTCTCCACGTCGCGCTGCGGCCAGGCGCGACCTTCGGGGAGGGCAAGAAGGCGCAGTACCTCGATCTCCTTGTGCAGCCGGAGGCCGTTGACCCCTTCAGGAGTGGCGGCGAGCGCTGCGGCGGCCTCCTCGGCCGCCTCGTCCCGTCGACCCAACCCGACCAGCGCCCGGCCTCGGAGCACCCGGGCGCGGTTCTCCCACTCGTGGAATCCGGACTGGACGAAACCCATCACCTGGTCGGCAGCGGCCAGGGCATCCTCGAAGCGCTCGAAATAGAGGGACCCCTCGGCACGGGCGATGGCGGCGATAAAGGCTGGTGCCGGTGCGTCCAGCCTGGTGGCAGCGGCCTCGGCGCGCTCGGCGGCGGCCAGAGCAGGGACAGCATGTCCGATGGCAAATGCGGCCCGCGCCCAGTAGGCCTCCTTGTCGGCCACCGACACCGGACCCTCCAGCGGCCCGGCCTCCTCGCGCAGACGGTCGAAGCCCGTCTCGGCGTGGCTGGCCTCGCCACGGTCCAGTTGCACCCAGGCGCGGTTGAGCCGGCCGCGGAACTTCTGCGCAGCATCGCCATGGGTCTCCAGCAATTCCTGACCGCGTTCCAGAACCCGGTCGGCCTCGCGGGGGAAGCCGATGCGGCTCAGCACCCGGCCCCGCAAGGTGAGCAGCGACGCCGCCTTGGCGGGGAAACCCAGGTTCCACGCTTGCTGCTCGCCGAGGGCGGCGTAGGTCTCGGCGCGCTGCGGCTCCTGCATGTTGTCGGCCACGGCAGTGGCGAAACCGAGAGCGTTGATCTCCTCCTCGTCGCCGTCGAGGAGGCGGATGGCGGACTCCAGTTCGGCCATCGCCTCGGCGGCGTGACCGGCGGCACTCAGCGGTCGGGCCTTGGCGAGATGGAGCCGGCCCAGCGTCGTCGAGTCGAGGTCGGGTGCATGCGAGTCGGCCGTGAGCGCCAGTGCGGCGAGGTCACCGGAGAGGACGGGATCGATCCCGGCGCGCAGAGCGCCGTCGGCCAGCGTTTGGCGAGCATCCGCCCAGCGAGCGGCGGCGGCGAGGAGGCGTCCCACGTCGGCGGGGTCACCACCCTTGGCGGCGATGGCATCTGCCAGGGCGCCCGCCAGCTGGGCGTCGCGTACCGGCGATGGCGTGGTGTCGTCGGCGACCGTGCCCGGTGCAAACCCTCCGTCGCGGAAGGCAAGTATCCCCTGAGCGACCAGCGCCTCGCCCTCGTCGACCACCGCGGACACCTCGGCCCCGAGGGCGGCGGCAGCCTCCTCGGCCCTCACCGGACGGGGCGACAGGCGGGCGAGGGTCCTCAGATCACGACTGATGTTCGACACGAAGCCACCCTCCGGTAGACAAGGAGCCAGGCAAGGCGCGGGCCGGGCAAGAGTAGCGAGCAGGACGATTGCCGGTGGAGGAGACCCCGCCTGGGAGGTTCTGGTCCGGTTAGGCCGCGCAACCCAGTGTGGCCGGATCCACCTCCAGCATGTCCGCCGCGGTCGGATTGGCTCCGGGGTGAGCCAGCCAGGGAGTCGCCTCCAGGCGGACCGAACCACCTTCGGGGCTGTCCACGATCAGGTGCATCTGCGGAACCGCCACCTCGGCGTCGAGAGTCGTGGCGTCGACGCTCATCTCATCGAACACCACCACCACGTAGTCGTCGCACTGGGTGGCGGTGACGATGTCGGAGCGAAGCTCGCCCTCTTCGAGGAAGTGCTCCTCGCACCGTGGCTCCGTGGTCGCCCCCTCGGTGGCCCAGGGCTGATTGGCGAAGGAGTCGAATTCTGCGTCGAACCACGAGTCTGCCTCGGCCACAGAGGCGGGTCCGTAGTCGATGATCCCCCACCCGCACTCCACGACGGCGGTCGAAACATCAAAACCGGTCATGACCACCACCAGAGCACTTTCGGCAGTGCGATAGAACAGCGCCAGGATCCCGGCCGGGTCGAAGTCGAGGTCGAACCCGATCGGGTCGCCGTCGCGGCCCCCAAAACGGGCCGACATGTTGGTTTCCGGGAACCGGGGATCGGTGTAGACCACGACGGTG
>CAYTTU010000008.1:0-4318 GCA_964440905.1 uncultured Acidimicrobiia bacterium
CCACACCGAGTGATAACCGAGCCGGTCCGCTTCCCTCACCAGCTCCAGGCGGGGCTGTACCGCGGTACCGGCGTAGCCCATGTTGAGGGCGAGGCGCATGGGAGGAGAGTAGGGGCGAGAAGAAGGGGTTAGGGGTTAGGGTCGCGCGGGAGTCACGCTTCGGTGTTTGGAGTTGGAGGCTCACGGCTCACGGCTCACGGCTCACGGCTCAGGACTCCGGACTCAGAGCGATACCATCGCCGGGTCATGACCTCCCGGATACGCACCGCGCTTCTGGCTATTCCCGCCATCCCGGTGGCGGCCCTCGCCGTGATGGCCGCCCAGGTGCTGCGGGCGACGCGGCGGCCCGACCTTCCCACCTTCCCCAACCAGGATCCCTCGGGCCGATTCGGCGATACGGTGCTGCCTCCGCTGCGCGTCGTCGCCCTGGGGGACTCCTCGATCACGGCGCCCGGGGTGGCAGACCTCGACAACATCTGGATACGTCGCATCGCCCGCCAGCTGGGTTCCGAGTACCGCGTCGAATTGATCAGCCTCGCCGTTGGGGGCTCGAAGGCGCACGACGTGGTCGAGGGCCAGCTCTCCGAGGCCATCCGGCTTCGTCCGGACCTGGCGGTGGTCGCGGTCGGCGCCAACGACGCACTGCGCGGTGTGAGCCCGGAGCGTTATCGGCGCAACCTGGAGAGCATCGTCGCCGGCTTGAGCGACGCCGGAGCGGCGGTCGTCGTGTTCGGTGTCGGTGACCTGGGCTCGATCCCCCGGCTCTCGCCCACGCTGCGCCGCTGGGCCACCAGGCGATCCGAGGCGTTCGATCGGGTGGCCCGTGAGGTGGTGGTGGGGTTCTCGGCGGCGGTCAAGGTCTACACCAGAGGGCGCAGCAGCACGGCCTTCTTCGAGGATCCGGGACTTTTCGCCGGCGACCTCTTCCACGCCGGGGACGCCGGGCACGGGATCTTCGCCGACGACGCCATGGAGGCGGTTCGAGCCGCCCTCGCCCTCAACCCCCTCAGGGGGTGATCGAATAGGTCGCTGGCTCCATCAGGTTTCGGCTTGTAGCAAGCCGAAACCTGATCCCGGGGCGAGCCAATTCGCTCACCCTCTCAGGCGCCCTTGATCCAGATGTCTCCCGAGACCGACTTGATGTCGAGGCGTGCCGGTGCTCCGGACTCGCCGCCCCCCTGCACCGGGAAGTCGGTGTGCACCTCGCCGCTCAAAGTCGAGAAAGAGACGTCATACCGGCGCCCCGAGGGCACCCCAACCGAGACGTCCCCCGACATGGTCTTGGCATCGAATCGGCTCCCGGAGAACAGGCCTATGGAGATGTCGCCCGAGGCGCTCTTCACATCGGCGTCCCGGTGCGCCTCGCGCACCACGACATCGCCCGAGGCCGACTTGAGGTCGGCCTCACCGACCGACCCGACGCGAATGTCGCCCGATGCGACCGCGATGTCGAGCCGTCCCCCGACCTCGCCGACCTGAACGTCGCCCGACGCCGAGCGAATCGTGGCATCACCTCGGACGACACCGGCGGTGATCTCCCCTGTCGCGGTCTCCACGGCGAGCGTGGCGACGTCGGTGGAGACCGTGAGGTCGCCAGACGTGAGGCGGGCGTGGACGTCGGCGTCCACGCCGACGGTCACCCTGACATCGACCGAGGACCAGCGGAATCGCTCGGTCCGGTCGGGTTCGAGGTGGATGGTGTCACCGCGCTGTTCGACCACCATCCGCTCGACCGCCGAATCGCGGCCGTCCAGAGTGATCTCGACCGTGCCCGGGTCTCCGGGGCCGATCTTCATGTCGCCCAGCGGGAGGCGCAGGTCGAGCCGAGGGGTTCCAGTGACTCCAAAGGTGAAGAGCTTCTTCATGTCTCGATCGTTCCCGTGACGCGACGGTTGCGACGGCGCTCAGAGGCGTTGGTGGACACCGTCTTCACCAGCCAGGTGTTGACCGACTCGCCCTTGGCCTCGGCCGCGGTCTCGATGAGCTCCTTGAGAGTTGGGGGGAGGCGAAAGGTGATGCGGGCGTCCAGCGACTCGCCCGAGGACTGTGCGGCGTTGCCGGCATCGCCGCTGCGCACCCGCAGCGTGGGCTCACCGGCGTTGAGCACGACATCGATCTGATGACCGGGAAGCTGGGAGGCGACCTCGGCGGCGGCCTGCTCGGCAAGGTCGAAGGCGAGCTGACGAACCGCGGGACCCAGGGCGGCGATGATCGCCCGGGCGGCCGCCTCCACTTCGGGGTCGCCCCCGGCCACGATCACCTGCTGCTGGATCGCCCCTTCGAGGCGGGTCATCGCCATCGTCGTATCCATCCGGTCCTCCCGATTCATCGTGCTGCCACGGTGCGGCCCAGGGCCACCGGGATCCGCTCCCGCGGCGCCTCCTGGGTCAAATTGCGCTGCCGCCGTGAGATCCGGGTGCCATGCCGCATCTCGTGGAAGGCCTTTACCGTGCTGGTCGCTGCCCACATGATACACCTCCGTGGTCATTTCGGTGTCTTGATGACAGCGGGATGATGTCATAGTGATGTCACAATGTCAAGTGGGTAATCAGTCGCCCGTCGCCCGACTCCCGACGCAGGGCTCGACGCCCGACTCCCGACTCCCGACGCCCGCCAGAAAGCCCTGGCAGGACAACGGTTTCAGGGACGCGGGACGGCTCTGGTCGGTCTTGCGGGAGACGGGTGTCGGGCGTCGGGGCGCCGCCTCGCTGGAACCCCAACCGGCACCGGGTAACCTGATCGCAACACTCCGGGGAGTTCGGGCGAGCCGAACTGAGAGGGTGGCCCCCCGCCACCGACCCGAAGAACCTGATCCGGGTAATGCCGGCGGAGGGAGACGTGAACCAGCGGCTCTGCGTGATACTCACCGGAGGCTCCGGCGCGCCCACCCGCCCGCTCCCCCGGCCGGATGTGGTGATCGCCGCCGACTCCGGCCTCCACCTGGCCGCCGATTTGGGCCTCACCGTCGACCTGGTGGTGGGTGACTTCGACTCCGCCCGGCCCGATCTGGTCGATGCCGCGGTCGCAGCGGGAGCGGAGTTGGAGCGCCATCCCACCGACAAGGACGCCACCGACCTCGACCTGGCGCTGGAGGCGGCGGCGCGGCTCGGGGCGACCAGGACCATCGTCGTGGGGGGCGGCGGTGACGACCGGATCGATCACGTCATCGCCAACGCCGGGGTGATCGCGGCGGCGCGCCATGCCGCCGTCGGCCCCGAGTGGTGGGTCGGCCCCGCCAGGGTGCGTCCGGTGCGAGATCGCTGGGAGATCGAGGGTCGGTCCGGGGACGTCGTGTCGATCGTCCCGCTCGACGGCCCGGTGATCGTCACCACCGCCGCACTGCGCTGGCCGTTGCTGCGCGCCACCCTGGAGTTCGGGTCGTCGCAGGGTGTGAGCAATCGGATGACTGCGACCGTGGCCACCGTGGAGGTGCACTCCGGGTTGGCTCTGGTCGCCCACCTCGAGGAGGCGCCATGAAGAGCTGTCCCGATACCCGATACCCGATACCCGACACCCGAGGGAGGACGGAGGCCAGAGACCGGATGCCGGAGGCCAGAACGGAAGACGTATCGCCATCGCCTCTGCCGGCGGCTTGGCGCCGCACGTTCGTTGCGATCGTTGCGCTACTAGTGGTCACTGGCTCCTGCGGCGACGATGCCGGACCGCGCACCGTGACCTTGCTCGCTCACGACTTCTTTGCCGTCACCCCGGCGGTGCTGGAGGCGTTTACCGCCGAAACCGGGATCGAGGTGGAGGTGGTGCTGGGCGGCGACGCCGGAGTGGTGGTCAACCAGGCGCTGCTCACCGCCGGCAACCCGGTGGCCGATGTGCTCTTCGGAGTCGACAACACCCTGCTCTCCCGGGCGCTGGCCGGCAACCTCTTCCTCCCCTACACCAGCGCCGCCCTCGGCCTGGTACCGGAGGAGTTCCAGGCCGACGACAGGGTCACCCCGATCGACTTCGGCGACGTGTGCGTCAACCACGACAAGGCGGCGTTTTCCGCACTCTCCCCGCCCCAGACCCTGGCCGATCTCGCCGATCCCGCATACGCCGGGATGCTGGTCGTGGAGGATCCCACCATCTCCTCTCCGGGCCTTGCCTTCCTGCTCGCCACCATCGCCACCTTCGGGGAACAGGGCGGCTACACCTGGCGGGACTACTGGGCGGAACTGCGGGCCAACGACGTGCTGGTGGTCTCCGACTGGGGTACGGCGTACTACGGCCACTTCTCCGGGGCGAGCGACGGTGACCGGCCCCTGGTGGTGTCCTATGCCTCCTCGCCCGGGGCCGAGCTGGTGTTCTCCGATCCGCCTCCGGA
>CAYTTU010000009.1:0-4616 GCA_964440905.1 uncultured Acidimicrobiia bacterium
CGGGGGCTTGGGAACCGTCTTGAGCCAATCGGTGAGCCTCTCCTTGTCGTGGAGCAGGCTCGAGATCGATCCCTCGGAGTACTCGTACTCCGGAGACCAGAACAAGGCGTCGAAGGGGCACACCTCGACGCAGATGCCGCAGTACATGCACAGGGCGTAGTCGATGTCGAAGCGATCCAGGGTGGCCCGGCTGCGCGGCTTGCCGCCCGGCTTCGACGGCGGCTGCATCTCCTTGTGCCCCTCGATGTAGATGCACCAGTCGGGGCACTCCCGGGCGCACAACATGCACACGGTGCAGGCCTCGACATCGAGAGCGATCACCCCGCGGGCCCGGGGGACCGGCACCTCCTTCTCCTTGGGGTAGTTGATCGTGACCGGGCGGGTGAACAGGGCCTTCAGGGTCAGCCACAACCCTTTGACAAGTCCGATGCCCGGGATCCTCACAGCCATCAGAACACCACCTTGGCCACGGCGGTCCCGACGATGTTGAGCAGCGCCAGCGGGATCAGCCAGCGCCACGCCAGGGACTGCAATTGATCCTCGCGCAGCCGGGGGAAGGTCCAGCGGAACCAGATGATCAAGAACACCAGCAGCGACACCTTGCCCATCAGGATCAGCGGACCGGCGAACTCCAGGACCTCGAGCGAAAGTCCGGGCAGGTACCAGCCACCGAGGAACAGGGTTGCTGCGATCGCCGACATGGAGAACATCCCGGCATACTCAGCCAGGAAGAACATCGTGAAGCGCAACCCGGAATACTCGGTGAGGTAACCCATGACCAGCTCCGACTCGGCGATCGGCATGTCGAACGGGGTGCGGTTCAGCTCGGCGAGCATGGCGATGAAGAAGATGGCGAAACCGATCACCTGGCCCTGCAGCAGGTAGGGCAGGCGGACGGCGAAGTCCCCGATGAAGAACACCGGCTCCACCTGGCCGGCCACGATGCCGTTGAGCGACATGGTGCCCGCCTGGATCACCACCCCGACCACGGCCAAGACGAGCGGCAGCTCGTAGGCGATGAGCTGGGCGGCGGCGCGCATTCCGCCCATCAGCGAGTACTTGTTCGCCGACGACCACCCCGCCATCAGCACCCCGATGGTCCCGAACGACCCCATCGCCAGGGCGTAGAACACCCCGAGGTCGAGGTCGCGCACGATCAGCTTCGGGGAGAAGGGCACGATCACGAACACGGCGATCGTGGACATCAGAACCACCATCGGGGCGAACTTGAAGACCGGCGCGTCGGCGTCGGCCGGCACCAGGTCTTCCTTCTGCATGAACTTGAGACCGTCGGCCAGCGGCTGGGCCCAGCCCCAACGACCACCGGCGAAGTAAGGCCCGATCCGGCTCTGCATGTGGGCCGAAATCTTCAGTTCGGCGAAGATGAACACCAGGGCGACCCCGGGGACGATGGCGGCGATCAGTGCCACCTTGAGCCCGAGCAGCACCCAGAAGTTCTCCAGGAGTCCGCTCATCGGTCCACGTCCCCGAGGACGAAGTCCAGGCTGCCGAGGATGGCAATGATGTCGGGAATCAACTGGCCCGCGAGCAACCACGGCAGTACCGAGATGTTGGAGAACGAGGCGGAGCGGATCTTGAGCCGGTAGGGACCGCGGCCCCCCTCGGACACGATGTAGTACCCCATCTCCCCCTTGGGATTCTCGGCGCGGACGTAGACCTCGCCCTTGGGGACCTTGATGATCCGGGGCACCTTGGCCTGGAGTTCACCACCCGGAATCTTGTCGATCGCCTGGCGCACGATGCGGGTCGCCTGGCGGATCTCGTCCATACGCACCCGGTAGCGGTCGAGGCAGTCGCCCGCCACACCGGTGGGGATGTCGAACTCGAAGTCCCGGTACGGCAGGTAGTCGTCGGTCTTGCGCAGGTCGAAGCGGACCCCGGAAGCGCGCAGGTTGGGACCGGAAACCCCGAAGGCGAGCGCCTGGTCTCTGGGGATGATCCCCACCCCCCGGGTGCGCTGCACGAAGATCTCGTTGCCCAGAACCAGGTTCACCATGTCGTCGCACACCGCATCGACCGCATCCATCGCCTTGCGGGTGTCGTCGAGGAATCCGGCGGGTAGGTCCTGCGCCACCTTCTTCTGGGTGGAGCCGGCGCCGGCGGCCGGCTTGACCCCGCCGATGCGGTTGAAGTTGGGATGGAACCGCCCCCCGGTGGTGCCCTCGATCAGGTCGAGTACCCGCTCCCGTTCGCGCAGCGCGTGCATCAAGGGAGTGGCGGCGCCCAACTCGAGCGGATACGACGACAAGAACACGAGGTGCGAGGAGATGCGCGCCATCTCGGTGAGGATCAGCCTGATGTACTGCGCCCGGGGGGGCGGCTCGATGCCCATCAGCCGCTCCACCGCCACCATGAACGGAATCTCGTTGGCGAACCCGGACACCCAGTCGATGCGGTTGATCAGGGCGGTGATCTGGGGGTAGGTGCGCACCTCGGCGAGCTTCTCGTAGCCGCGGTGCATGTATCCGATCACCGGTTCCACCGACTTGATCATCTCGCCGTCCACCTTGGCCACCAGGCGGAGCACCCCGTGGGTGGAGGGATGCTGTGGTCCCAGGTTGAGGGTCATCTCCGGTGTCTCGAGCTCCACCGAGACCTGAACGTCGGAGGCATGGATGGCGGCAAGCCGGCGGTCGGTCACGACTCGACCTCCTCGTCCCCGGCTTCGGTGTTGGCTTCACCCGGCATCCCCTCCACGTCGACGATGCCCGGCCAGGGCTTCACGTCGCGGCTCAAGAGCGGGAAGGTCTTGCGCAGCGGGTGACCCTCGAAGCCGTCGGGGAGGTAGAGGTGGGCGTTGTTGGGATGCCCCTCGAAGAGGATGCCGAACATCTCGTGGGTTTCACGCTCGTGCCAGTTGGCGCCGCCATACACCCCGATCAGGGTGGGGAGGCTGGGAGCATCCTTGGGCAAATCTGTGGACACGATCACGGCCTCGCCGACAGTGACATCAGAGAGGCGTGAAAGCACCTCGTACCTCTCGGTCACCGGCTCTTCGGCGGGTTCGCCCACCGCCCGCTCGTTGGACCAGTCGATCGCCCCCAGCCATGAGAAGAAGGGGAGGTGGGCCTGCAGGGTGCGGTGGGTGTCGATCCACCTGTCGGGGGTGACGAAGATCTTGGCGGTGCCGAAGTCGGCGCTGTGGCGGGCGGCACCCACCAACTCGGCGAAGCGAGCCGCCACCTCAGACGGGCTCACGGTCACGCTCGCTCCACTTGGCTTTGATGTTCTCGTTGGTGATCTTCTTCTGCAGCAGCACGATCCCGTCCATCAGCGCCTCGGGCCGCGGCGGGCACCCCGGCACGTACACGTCGACCGGGATGATCTGGTCGACTCCTTTGGTGACGCTGTAGGAGTCCCAGTACGGGCCACCGCAGTTGGAGCACGAACCCATCGAGATGACGTACTTGGGTTCGGGCATCTGGTCGTAGAGACGCTTGATCGCCGGCGCCATCTTGTCGGTGACGGTGCCCGCCACGATCATCAGGTCGGCCTGGCGGGGCGAGGCGGGCAGCGGGATGATCCCGAACCTCATGAAGTCGTAGCGAGGTCCCGAGGCCGCCATCATCTCGATGGCGCAGCAGGCGAGGCCGAACTGGAACATCCAGAGGGAGTACTTGCGGCTCCAGTTGAGGAGCCAGGAGATCGGCTTGGGAGTCTCAAATCGGTCTAGGACTCCCACCGCAGCACCCCCTTCCGCACCGCGTAGACCAGCCCGCCGAGCAGGATCACGATGAAGATGCCCATCTCCACCAGGGCGAAGGTGCCGAGGCTCTCCAGGCGCACCGCCCACGGGAAGATGAAGACCGCCTCCACGTCGAACACCAGGAACAGCAACGCAAAGATGTAGTAGCGGACCTGCGTCTGGCTCCAACCGTCACCCACCGGGTTGATGCCGCACTCGTAGGCCTGGCGCTTGACCACAGAGGGCTTATTGGGACGGAGAAGGGCGCTGGCTCCCATCGCCACTGCCACCAGGAAGATGCCCGCCCCAGCGAACACCGCGACCGTGATGTAGTCCTGGAAGTACTCGGTCACTGCCTTCCCCGGGAGCGATGTCGGCGGGAGTATAGGAACCAGTCACCAGCCGCCAGTCACCAGCCGCCAACCAGATGACGGCTCAAAAAGGGGCTCGGCCGGCCACGGGCACACCACCTGGCCGAGCCCAAATCACAATCGTGTGACTCGTGCGGATCGCGAAATATCGCTGGCAACCCGCGAAAGGCGCGGATAATGTGGGAATCTCTGGGTACGTCGCTCGACAGAGAGATGAGAACATGACCGTCGAAGACTTCTTCGTCGGTCTTGATGAGTCCTCTCCTCTCGCCGTGTCCGATCTGTCTCTGATCAGCGAGGCGATACCGCACATGGTGTGGCTCGCCGAACCCGATGGGTACCGCTGCTTCTTCAACCGCAGAACGGTCATCTTCACCGGGATGCCGGAGTCGGCTCTAATGGGGCGGGGGTGGCTGCGAGCGCTGCACCCCAACGATCGTGCATCCTCCGAGAAGCGCTGGCTGGATGCCGTTCGTCATCCCGCCTACTTCGAGGGCGAGCAGCGCATCCGCCAGTTCGACGGCCAGTACCGCAGGGTG
>CAYTTU010000010.1:0-13108 GCA_964440905.1 uncultured Acidimicrobiia bacterium
GCGGCCGCCGCCGGCCATGCCCGCGAGGACAAGCCCTGACCCGACCACGGCGCCGCCGCGGTCTGGAGATCCCCGCCGAGGTGGCGCGGGCCGAGGCGGTACCCGAGGACCTCGACGCCGGCGCCACCAGGCCCTACGTGATGCCGAGCACCCGGCGGCGCCGCATCGCCGGCTGGATCCTCCTCGGGGCCGCGGCCCTCGAGGTCGGGATCGTGGCGATCGGCGGGGAGCGCGACCTGCTGATCATGGCCGGTTTCCTGGCGGCCGGTGGTGTGTGGTGTCTCATGGCGGCGTGGCCGATCCGGGTGGAGGACCATGCCGCTCTGGCCGCCGCCGGTTCGAGGATCGGATTCCCGGTGGGTCACGCCTCGGCGATGGTCGGGTTCCGGGGCTGGCGCTCCCGTCCGGTGTGGAACGTGTTGCTGTTCAGCGCCGACGAGCCACCGACGCGTCGCGCTCTGGTAATGGTCGACGCGGTGAGCGGACAGGTGCTGGGGGAGTACGAAGAGGCGCTTCGCTAGGCGTCAGTCGTCAATCGTCAGCTGTCAGCTAGAGCACGTACTTCTCGCCGCTTTGGTCGGCTACCTCGACGGCTATTACCAGGCCGGTCCGCCCCGCCCAATGCTCCAGCTGGGCCCGCGCCTGGGCGTTGCATCCTGAGCGAAAGGTGGGCCAGGCCTCGCCGCGATGGGCGTCTCCGGGGGCCGAGCCAAAACCCGGCACTGCCACCGGCTCCCCGGCATCGAGAGTGAAGCCCTCCAGGGTCACGACGGCCAGGCCGAGCTCCTCGGCCCGCATGGTGAGCGCCAGCGCCGCCGGCACCGGATAGAACCCTTCGTCCTCGGCGCCACGGTGTGCTGCGGTCGGGTCGAACTCGGTGGCGAGCCGGTCCACCGCCTCTCCCGACGGGGAAGTCGCGACCGTGTCCTCGATGCCGAGCATGCCGGCGGCGACGTCGAGCACTCGCTGCAGGTCGGCGACATCGAACACCCACGGCTCGCCGTCTTCGTCGGGATAGAACTCGGCAAGCACCGCCCCCTCATCGAGGTAGGCGACGCCCACCACCCGGTTGTCCTCGACCAGTTCGACGACTACTCCCTCCCAGTCGTCGCGGGTGGTCTCCCGGGCACGCAGATCGGTCACGGCAGGTCGCGCAGAACGTGGCCGGTGTAGATCTGGCGAGGACGGCCGATGCGGGTGTCGGGGTCGTCGGTCATCTCCCGCCACTGTGCCACCCAGCCGGGAAGTCGCCCGATGGCGAAGAGAACAGTGAACATGTGCACCGGGAACCCCAGTGCCTGGAACATGATGCCCGAATAGAAGTCGACGTTGGGGTACAGCCTCCGCGAGACGAAGTAGTCGTCGGCGAGGGCCGTCTCCTCGAGTTTCAGGGCGATCTCAAGTAGCGGATCGTCGCGACCCATGCGCTCGATGACATCATGGGCGAAGGATTTGAGGATCTTGGCCCTGGGGTCGTAGTTGCGATACACCCGGTGGCCGAATCCCGGCAGCCGATACGAGTCGTTGGGGTCCTTCGCCTTGGCCACCCACTTGGCGGTGTCGCCACCGTCGGCGTGGATCCGCTGCAGGGTCTCGACCACCTCCTGGTTGGCGCCGCCGTGGAGCGGTCCCCACAGGGCGCTCATCCCCGCCGCCACCGATGTGAAGAGATTGGCCTGGCTGGAGCCGGCCATCCGCACCGTGGACGTAGAGCAGTTCTGCTCGTGGTCGGCGTGGAGGATCAGCAGGACATCGAGGGCCCGGGCCACGATCGGATCGACCTGGTACTCCTCGACGGGGAGGGCGAACATCATGTGCAGGAAGTTCGACGAGTAGTCCAGGTCGTTGCGCGGATAGACGTACGGCTGACCGGTCGACTTCTTGTAGGCGAGGGCTGCGACGGTGGGCATCTTGGCCACGAGGCGCAGCGCCGATTGCTCGACGGCGTACGGATCACGGGGGTTGTGGAGTTCCGAATAGAAGGTCGCCATCGCATTGGTGGCCGACGCCAGGATCGCCATGGGGTGGGCGCTCTTGGGGAAGGCGTCGAAGAGACGCTTCATCTCCTCGTTGAGGAGCGTGTGGCGGGTCACTTCGTCGATGTATGCCGTGAGCTGTTCCTTCGTTGGCATCTCGCCGTAGAACAGGAGGTAGGCGACCTCGAGAAAAGTCGAGTTGGCGGCAAGCTGCTCGACCGGATAACCCCGATACCTCAGTTGGCCCGCCTCCCCGTCCACCCAGGAGACGGCGCTCGCGGTCCCCGCGGTGTTGGCGAACCCGTAGTCGAGGGTCAAGTAACCGGTCTGGCTGCGCAGCTTCGAGATGTCGATCCCGGGGTTGCCGTCGGTGCCCATTACCACCGGGAGCTCGATTTCTTTCCCGTCGACCTTCAGCACTGCGTTGGTCATGCCGGCTCCCTCTTTCATTCTTCGTTCTGAGCCGCGGCGATGACCTTCTGCGCCTCTTGGGGCGGAGCCTCCTCGTAATGGCTCATCTCCATGTCGAAGGATCCCCGTCCGCTGGTGAGCGACCGCAGATCGATGGCATAGCGCTGCATTTCGGACATTGGGACCTCGGCGGTGATGACACGGAACCCACCCTCGGAGTCCATGCCGAGCACCTTGCCCCGCTTGGAGTTGAGGTCGCCGATCACATCGCCCATCAGCTCCTCGGGGATCCTGATGCTGGCCTTGACGATCGGCTCGAGCAGCGCGGCATTCAACTTCGGAGCCGCTTCCTTGACCGCCATGATCCCGGCCATGCGGAATGAGAGTTCGTCGGAGTCGACGGCGTGGTACTTACCGTCGTAGACGATCGCCCGGACGTCCACCACCGGATACCCGGCGAGGATGCCGCGGTCGAGCGCCTCATGGACCCCCTTCTCCACCGCAGGGAGGTACTGCTTGGGGATCGACCCGCCCTTGGTCTCGTTGACGAACTGGTATCCCGTACCGGCGGGGGCGGGCTCGAACCGGATGTTGGCGACGCCATACTGGCCGCGCCCCCCGGACTGCTTCTTGTGCTTCCCCTCGACGTCGGCCTTGCCGCGGATGGTCTCGCGGTAGGCGATCTTGGGGAGCGCGGTGTCGACGGCCACGCCGAACCGGGCCGCAAGCCGGGACACGGTGACATCGAGGTGGGCATCGCCGAGACCGGAGAGGACCGTCTCGTTGGTCACGTTGTTCCGGGTCACCCGCAGCGTTGGATCGTCCTCGACCGCCCGGGCCAGCGCGGTGGAGAGCTTCTCCTCGTCGTGCTGGCTGCGAGGGAACACCGCCAGGGACATGGTCGGATTGGGGAGCCGCACCGGGGCGATGACCGCCTTGGCTCCATGGGCACGCAGGGTGTCGCCCGACAGGGTGACCTCCAGCTTGGCGACCGCGGCGATGTCACCGGCTGCCACCTGCTTGATCTCGTGGTGCTCCTTGCCTCGCATCGTGAAGATGTTGTGCATGCGGGCAGTGCCGTGGCGGGTGGCGTTCTCGAGATCGGCATCGACTGCCACTACTCCGCGATACACCCGAAACAACGAGATCCGACCCACGTACGGGTCTGACATCGTCTTGAACACGTAGGCGACGGCTCCCGAGTCCGGCAGGGTGGCGCCATCCGCCAACGGAGGATCGGGTCGCTCGTCGGGCCCGGGACCGAACTCGACGATGAACTCGGCGAGGCGATCGACGCCAATGCCTTGGGTGGCCGAACCGCACAGCACCGGGAACGCCGAGCCCTGCACCATTCCGCGATGCATACCCGCCACCAGCTGGTCGCCGGCAGGCTCGACCCCCTCGAAGTACTTCTCCAGCATGGTGTCGTCGCTCTCCACCACGGCCTCCACCAGCCCGGTGTGGCCGGCGGCCACCTCGTCTTGCATCCCGTCGGGCACGTCGCCCTCAGTCGCCTTTAGGGAGCCCGCCGAGTACGTGTACGCCTTGCCGCCGACCAGGTTGGCGACGCCCGAAAGGCTGTGCTCCGATCCGATGGGCACCTGAATGGGGGCGATCGGCGTGCCGAAGGCCTCCTTCAGTTGACCCAGAGTGCGGGCGAACGAGGCGCGCTCCCGATCGAGCTTGTTGACGAACACGGCGCGGGTGATGCCTTCTTCCTCGGCAAGCCGCCAGATCTGCTCGGTCTGCACCTCGACGCCGTCCACCGCGGAGACGACGAACAGTGCCAGGTCGGCGACGCGGAGGGCGGCGCGCACCTCCCCGGTGAAGTCGGAGACCCCAGGGGTGTCGATGAGGTTGATTCGATGCCCCCGCCAGGTGAAGGGAGCCATCGCCAGGCTCACCGAGGAGCGTCGGGTCTTCTCCTCCGGTTCGAAGTCGGTGACCGTGTTGCCGTCCTCGACCCGGCCCTGGCGCGTCGTCTCGCCGGCGGCGAAGAGGAGGGCTTCGGCGAGACTGGTTTTCCCGCTACCGCTGTGACCCACGAGGACGACGTTGCGGATCTTCTCGGCCATCCAACCTCCTGGAGTGGGGCGGGATTGTAGTGAGCGGGAGCACGCGGAAACCCGTGTGGTAGGTTCCCCGTGAGGTCCGAATGCTCGATGTGAGAGCGCGCAAGAAAGTATCACGGCTGGTGGATCCGGTGGCGCGCCTGGTGGCCCGCACCGGGGTCACGCCGGCCATGGTCACCCTCACCGGTTTCGCCATCTCCGTGGCAGGGGCGGTGCTGATCGGCGCCGGCCGGCTCACCGTCGGGGCGGCATTGCTCGGTGGCGGGGCGCTGCTGGACATCCTCGACGGGGTGCTGGCCCGGGTCACCGGCACCGAGTCCGACCGCGGTGCTCTGCTCGACTCTTTCACCGACCGGCTGGGGGAGGTGGCGATGTGGACCGGGCTGGCCTATTACCTGGGCGACGCCGCCGCCCCCGGCCTGGTGACCCTTTCGATCGTGGCCGCCTGCGGGTCGCTGCTGATCCCCTACCTGCGGGCCCGTGCCGAGGGCCTCGGGGTCGATGGCAAGGGGGGGTGGTTCGGCCGGGCGGAGCGTCTGCTGGTCTTTGGAATCGGAGTCGGTCTGGCGGGCCTGGACCTTCCCACGCTCGAGCCGACTCTGTGGATCCTGGCGGTGGGGACCTGGGTGACGGTGGTGCAGCGCTTCACCCAGACCTGGCACCGGCTACCCGGGTGAGGCGCGCCGCCGGTTATTACGCCTACCGGGTCCTCTCCGGGATCTTCGGGCTGCTTCCCGAACCTGCGATGCGTCGCCTCGGCTACGGACTGGGTTGGATCGGGTCGTTCTTCGCCCGGAGGCGTTTTGCCATGGCGGTGCGGCACCAGTCCCGGTTGGCGGGCACTTCGGTGGGGGCGCGCCGCGCGGCGCGCCGCGCATTCGGCTGGTACGGGCGCTACTGGGCGGAGGTGTTCTGGATGCGGCCGCGGCGACGCACCCGGGTGCTGGCCTCGTCGCGCATGGACGGGTTGGATCACCTGCTGGCAGGGTTGGCGTCGGGCCGCGGGGTGGTCGTGGCTCTGCCACACATGGGGAACTGGGAGGTAGCCGGGTTGCGTGCGGCAGTCGAGGGGGCCCGGGTCCTTGCCGTCGCCGAGGAGTTGGGCAACGAGCGGATCGTGCAGTGGTTCATCGAGATGCGCCGCATGATGGACATCGACGTGGTCATTGCCCGCCGCGGCACCAAAGTGACCCGCGAACTCCTGCAGCGGCTCGAGGACGGAGGAGTGGTGGCACTGGTGTGCGACCGTGACATCTCCGGCCGCGGCATCCCCGTGGAGTTCTTCGGCGAGCAGACGACGCTTCCTGTCGGCCCGTTGTCGCTGGTGGTACGCACGGGAGCAGTGCTGCTGCCCGCAGGCACCTACTTCGCCCCGGGTGCCGGTCACCGTTTCGTCGTGCACCCCCCGCTGGCGGTCCCCGAAGGCGATGACGCCGACGGCCGGATCCTGGAGGGCACGCAACGCCTCGCCACCGTGCTCGAGGGGATCATCCGGTTCGCCCCCGAGCAGTGGCACCTGATCCTCCCCAACTGGCCATCCGACCGCGAGGTCCGGAAGTGAAGATCGCCCTCGTGTGCCCCTACGCCTTCGAGGCTCACGGCGGGGTACAGGATCAGGTGACCCGGCTGGTGCGCTGGCTTGGCGCTGCCGGCCACCACGCCTGGGCGGTGGCCCCCGGCGATGCCGGACCGCCGGGAACGGTGTCGGTCGGGTCGTGGCGCTCGGTGCGGGGCAACCGGTCCGCAGCGCCCATCTCGGTGGATCCCCGGGTGATTCGTCGGGTGGCGGACGCCGTGGCCGATGCTGACGTCGTCCACGTCCACGAGCCCTTTATGCCGATGGTTTCTCTCGGAGCCGTGCTGGCGGCGACGCCACCGGTGGTCGGTACCTTCCATGCCGACCCCGGCACCTTGGCCCGTAATGCGTACCGCATTGCCGAGCCGGTGGTGCGGCGGGTCACTTCTCGCCTCGCCGTCGCCACCGCGGTGAGCGAGGTGGCGGCGTCGGCCGTTCCGGCAATAACCGACATGCGGATCATCCCCAACGGGATCGATCTCGAGGACTACTCGGTGCCCGACGCGGTGGTGCCCGGCCGAGTGGTGTTCGTGGGGCGCGACGATCCGCGCAAGGGCCTTGACGTGCTTCTTCAGGCGTGGCCGCGCATCCTGCGCGACGTCCCCGGGGCATCGTTGCGCATCATCGGGGCCGATCGGCCGTCGGGGCCGGCTGGGACCACCTTCCTGGGTCGGGTGGACGAAACGACCAAGCGCACCGAGCTCGGTCGGGCGGCGGTGATGGTTGCCCCCAACACCGGAGGGGAGAGTTTTGGGATCGTGGTGTTGGAGGCGATGGCGGCGGGCCGTGCCATCGTTGCCGCCGACCTCCCGGCATTTCGCGGGGTCGCCGGAGACGCGGTTCGCTGGGCGCCGGTAGGCGATCCGGTAGCCCTGGGGCGGGCGGTGGCCGATTTGCTGGCCGACGGTGAGGCTCGGGTCCGGCTCGGTGCCGCGGCCCGGGAGCGAGCCGGGATGTTCGCCGGTCCGGTGGTGCTGGAGTCGTACCTGACGGCATACCGCGATGCGATAAGAAGGTCAGAGCCAGGAAGCTGACAGCTGAGAGCCCGATGCCCGATGCCCGATGCCCGAGCAGAGGCCGGAGTCCGGATGCCGGAGTTCACAGTTCGGACTCCGGAGGCCGGAACTCAGAACTCTGAACTCCAAACTCTGAACTCTGCTCCTTCTGCCTCAGGACTCTGGACTCTGGACTCAGGACTCAGGACAGAAGGCCGAACAGCGTCTCCTTTCGTACCCTCCCTGCCGGCAGTACCATCGTGCTCATGGAACGAGGCACCGACCGCGTCAAGCGTGGCTTGGCCGAGATGCTCAAGGGCGGGGTGATCATGGACGTCACCACCGCCGATCAGGCGCGTATCGCCGAGGAAGCCGGGGCGGTCGCCGTCATGGCCCTGGAACGGGTCCCGGCCGACATCCGGCGTGAGGGCGGAGTCGCCCGGATGGCCGATCCCACCCGGGTCGAAGAGATCATTGCTGCGGTCTCGATCCCGGTGATGGCCAAGGCCCGGATCGGGCATTTTGTGGAGGCGCAGGTCCTGCAGTCGCTCGGGGTTGACTACATCGACGAGTCCGAGGTGCTGACCCCGGCCGACGAGGCCCATCACATCGACAAGTGGGAGTTCACGGTGCCATTCGTGTGCGGGGCCCGCGACCTCGGCGAGGCACTGCGGCGTATCGGCGAGGGTGCAGCAATGATCCGCACCAAGGGGGAGGCGGGCACCGGCAACGTCGTCGAGGCGGTGCGGCACATGCGGGCGATGACCGAGGGCATCCGCCGGCTGCAGACGCTGGGTCACGAGCAGCTCATGGCGGCGGCCCGCGACCTCGGGGCACCTTTCGACCTGGTCGAAGAGGTAGCGACGGCCGGCAAACTCCCGGTGGTGAACTTCGCCGCCGGGGGCTTGGCCACTCCGTCCGATGCCGCATTGATGATGCAATTGGGATGCGACGGCGTGTTCGTAGGCTCAGGCATCTTCAAGTCGTCCGACCCCGCCCCCCGGGCGCGGGCGATCGTCGAAGCCACCACCTTCTACAACGATCCACAGATCCTGGCGAAGGTGTCGCGCGGCCTTGGCGAACCGATGGTGGGTATCGAGATGGACCGCATCCCCGACGACGAGCGGCTGGCCCGACGGGGCTGGTGACGGGTGCGATTCGGGGTCCTGTCGCTTCAAGGTGACTTCCGCGAACACTCCGCCTCGGTCGCCGCTGCCGGCGCCGAACCGGTGGCGGTGCGGCTGCCGGCCGACCTCGAGGGGCTCGACGCCCTGGCCATCCCCGGGGGGGAGAGCACCACGATCGGAAAGCTCGCCGAGCGCTACGGATTGGTGGAGCCGCTGCGGCGCGCCATCACCGACGGCCTCCCCACGCTGGGCACCTGCGCCGGGATGATCTTCCTGGCGGGATCCACCACCACGGATCGTTCGCAGGTGCAGCTCGGGGTGCTCGACGTCGAGGTGCGACGCAACGCCTTCGGGTCCCAGGTCGCCTCCTTCGAGACCGACCTGGAGGTGGCCGGACTCGACCAGCCGGTGCGGGCAGTGTTCATCCGCGCTCCGTGGATCGAGAAGGTGGGATCCGCGGTGGAGGTGCTCGCCGAGGTGGATGGGCACCCGGTGATGGTCCGGCAGGGCGCCATCGTCGCCACCTCCTTCCACCCCGAGCTGACCGGCGACACCCGGATCCATACACTCTTGCTGCAAGCCGCCGGGAGGGCGTGATGTCGGGGCATTCCAAGTGGTCGACCATCAAGCACAAGAAGGGCGCCAAGGACATTCAGCGCGCCAAGGTCTTCGCCAAATTGGCGCGGGGAATCGAGGTGGCGGCGCGCGACGGCGGTGGTGGTGACATCTCGGCGAACGCCGCCCTCGGCCAGGCGGTGGCCAAGGCGAAGGCGGCGGAGATGCCCAACGACAACATCGATCGCGCCATCAAGCGCGGCACCGGTGAGAGCGGCGGCGGTCACTTCGACGAGATCTGGTACGAGGGTTATGCCCCCGGGGGTGTGGCGGTGTACGTGCAGGCGCTGACCGACAACCGCAACCGCGCCGCCTCCGACATTCGCTCGACCTTCACCCGCAACGGCGGCAGCCTGGGCGAGCCCGGGTCGGTGGCCTACCTTTTCGTGCAGCGCGGTTATCTACTTGCCGCCGGCGACGAGGACGCGGTGATGCTGGCGGCGCTGGACGCCGGCGCCGAGGACGTACGCCCTGGAGCCGGACAGCACGAGGTGATCACCGCCCCTTCCGATTTGGGGCGGGTGGCGGCCGCCCTGCAGGCTTCGGGTATTGCGGTGTCCGATTCGGAGGTGACCCGGCTCCCCACGACGGCGATTCCGCTTGACGAGTCCGGGGCGCGGGCCGTTCTCCGGCTGATCGACGCCCTCGAGGAACTCGACGACGTCCAGGCGGTCTACGCCAACTTCGACATCAGCGACGAGGTCATGGCGGCGGTAGCGGGCTGAGTTCGGAGTTTGGAGTTTGGAGTTTGGAGTCCTGAGTCCTGAGTCCTGAGTCCTGAGTCCTGAGTCCTGAGTCAGAGTTCAGAGTGGGAAGCGCGCCGTCGGCGAACGGCTTCGACCACCAGGGCGACTAGTGCTGCCAGGGCCACCGCGGCGTGCACGGCATCTGCTCCGGCGTTGAGGGCCAACACGTTGCTGGCTCCACCGGAGCGCAACAACGGCCCGGCCACCACCAGGGCCAGCGCGATGAAGAGAGACCCGAGCGCCGCCCAGCGATGCCGCACCGAGTCCGCCAGCGCCATCACCGTCGCGCCCCAGGCGATGTGGACCACGTTCTGGAACGGATTGAAGCGGAGTCCGAGGAACGACTCGCCGGTGGGGGAGAAGAGCTGGGCCAGACCGCCGATGGCAAAACCGAGGACTCCCCAGAGGACGAGCACCGCCCCGACCGAACCGAGCACAGCGCTCACCCGATCGGGTGGTGAACCGGCATGACGTCGCACCAGGCCGCGGCGCTCCACTCCGCCGACGAGCGCCACCACCCCGGCAAGCACGATGAGCAGGAGGGCAATCCATACCGGCCGCAGCAGCCACCAGGCGGAGGTGCCGACCTCGGGCTGGGGGAACCCGAGTGGCAGGAGCACTCCAACCACCCCTACCAGGACGGTGAGGTGCCAGAGGAAGGCGGTCATGATCACCGAGTTGACCACTACGACACCGGTCCAGGGGCGGCGGCGCTCCAGCCAGCGCGCCACCGGAGGCCGCAGCCAGAGGGCGAGCCCGATCTCCCATAGGGTCAGGGTGAGGATGGGCAGCGTCGGGGGGTCCATGTTGGAGAACTCGTCGGTGGCCAGGCCCACCATCGACCGCTGGTAGGGACCAAGGGCCACCAAGAGCCCTGTAAGCGCCAGTCCGAGTGGGGCGAGCCATCGTCCGATCCTGGGGCGCAGCGACCCCGCGGCGTAGAGAAAGCCCCACTGGTGGGCGAGCAGCCAAACGATGGCGTAGTTGGCGTAACCGACTCCGGACAGGCCGAAGCCGAAACGGAGCAGGTCGACGAGGACGGCAGCAATCAGGAGTCCGGCGGCTGCACCGGAGCCGAAACGGTCGTGCAACGCCGCCATGGGCGGCGTGAGGACGATGACGATCATGTAGACCGCCAGGAACCACAGCGGCCCCGTGATCAGTTCTGCGACCGGGAATACGAAGTTGTCGGCGACATTGAGGGCATCGAGAGCTCCGACCACGACCACAGCCGGGGCGAGAAAGGCGACTGTGGGACGGAGCAGACGAACAAATCGCCCCTGGAGGAACCCGGCGTAGCCCTCACCGCGGCGCCGCGAGGCTCGCAGGCTCACCAGGTTCGAGAAGCCCCCCACGAAGAAGAAGACAGGCATCACCTGCAGCACCCACGTGAGTGGCCAGAACTGCGGGATGCGCTCCAACGCGTTGAACCCGGCGACGGTGCCGTCCTCGAGCACGACCACCGCCACCAGCCAGTGGCCCAGCACCACCGCAGCGATGCTGAACGCTCGCAAGAAGTCGATCCAGCGATCGCGGTCGGCCGGAGTAGCGGCCGCGAGGTCGCTGGCGGAGGAGTTGCCCGATGCCATCTGCGGAGGCTAGGTGCCAGTCCTCAGAGTCCGTGGTCGCGTTACCCGCTGTCCGGAGTTTGGAGTCCGGAACCCTGAACTCTGAACTCTGAACTCTGAACTCTGAACTTGGCCTTTCTGCTCATGACTCAGGACTCAGGACCTCCTGGATGCTCCCCGGCCGGCCTCGGACCGGGTATCCTGATCGAACACATGTTTGTCCTCGGAATCGACCCGGGCCTGGCGGTGACCGGTTATGGCATCGTGGCTGCCGGCAACCCGGTTCGGGCGGTGGTGGCCGGGGTGGTGCGAACCGACCCGGAGGCGCCGGTGGCGCAGCGGCTCGCCGAGCTGTACGACGACCTGGCGGCGGTGATCGCAGAGCATCGCCCCGCCGCCGGGGCGATCGAAGAGGTGTTCGCCAACCGCAACCTGCAAACGGTGATCGGGGTGGGGCGTGCCTCGGGCGTGGCGATGCTGGCCATGACCCGGGCAGGGATGGAGGTCGCCGAGTACACCCCGTCGGCGGTGAAGCTGGCCGTGACCGGGTACGGGAATGCTGCCAAGGAGCAGGTCCAGGCGATGGTGGCCCGGCGACTCGGGCTGGCTGCCACGCCACGGCCCGCGGACTCCGCCGACGCCCTTGCGGTGGCGCTGTGCCATCTGCAGTCTGTGAGCCTGCGCAACCTGATCGGGGAGAAGCGATGATCGGGAGACTGCGCGGCCACCTCGTGTCCCGCCACCCAGAGGGGGTCACCGTGGAGGCCGCCGGGGTCGGGTACGAGATATCCATGACCCCACGCGACATGGCCGCGCTGCCCGCCATCGGAGATGAGGTGGTGGTGCACACCCACCTCCACGTGCGTGAAGACCAGTTGGCGCTCTTCGGTTTCGCCGACGAGGACGGCCGCACCGTGTTTCGTCACCTGCTCGGCGCCAGCGGGGTGGGACCGAAACTGGCACTGGCGATCCTGGGCACGCTGGGGGCGGACCGGCTGCGAGCCGCGGTCGTCGGCGAAGACGTCGACACCCTCACCACAGTCCCGGGTATCGGGGTGCGCAGCGCCCAGAAGCTGGTGCTCGACCTGCGCGCCCGGCTCGCCCTCCCTACCGGGGGGATTCCCACCGGTGGCGGAGTGGCGACGGTGCGTAGTGCCCTCGAGGGGCTCGGGTACGCCCCGGCCGAGATCAGGGAGGCAGTCGAGGGACTGAGCGGGGACGATGTGGAAGCGATGTTGCGCAGCGCCCTGCAGAAGTTGGGTCGGCCGTGAGGGAGGACGGGCCTCTGGCGGCGCGTCCCGGCCCGGAAGAGGCGGCGTTCGAGGTCGGGCTCCGTCCCACGACCCTGGACGACTTCATCGGCCAGGAGGAGCTCAAGGAGCGGCTCTCCATCCTGATCGAGGCGGCGCGGGGCCGGGGCGAGCCCCTGGATCATGTGCTCTTCAGCGGACCCCCGGGTCTGGGCAAGACGACGCTGGCGGCCATCCTCGCCGACGGGATGGGGGCCCAGTTGCGCGCCACCTCGGGTCCAGCGCTGGAGCGGGCAGGCGACGTCGCGGCGATCCTCTCCAACCTTCAGGCGGGCGATGTGATGTTCATCGACGAGGTGCACCGCCTGCCGCGCGCTGTCGAGGAGATGCTCTACACCGCGATGGAGGACTTCCAGCTCGACATCGTGATCGGCAAGGGCGCCGGGGCGGCCTCTATCCGTCTGGACCTTCCCCCGTTCACCCTCATCGGGGCCACCACCCGGGTGGGACGGGTGTCGGCGCCGTTACGCGATCGCTTCGGTTACGTGGCCCGGATCGACTATTACCGGCCCGAGGAGCTGGAGCGCATCGTCGATCGGTCGGCGAACATCCTCGGCATCGGTATCGACGCCGGAGGGCGGCGCTCCATCTCGCGGCGTTCCCGGGGGACCCCTCGAATCGCCAACCGACTGCTGCGCCGGGTGCGCGACTACGCCACGGTGCGAGCCGCCGGTGTCGTCGACTCGGCAACGGCCGATCAGGCGATGGAGGT
>CAYTTU010000011.1:0-7767 GCA_964440905.1 uncultured Acidimicrobiia bacterium
CAACATCCGCGCCTCGGTCGTCCTGGGAATCGTCGGCGCCGGTGGTATCGGCCAGGTGATCGACGCGCAGCGGGCCTTTTTCCGGTTCGACCGGGTGCTGGCGGTGGTGATCATCATCTTCGTCCTGGTGTTCGTCATCGAGCAGGTCAGCATCGCCCTGCGGAGGCGATTGGTGTGACCGATACCGCACCGACCCCGGTAATGCGCCCCAAGCAGCCGATCGGTCCCAAGGTGTTTCGCTGGGCGATCGCGGCGGCAATCCTCGTGCCCACCTTCTGGGGAGCGATCGGTCTCGACGTGTCGCTTGACCGGCTCCTCGGCGCACCCGCCGACGTCTGGGCGATCATGAGGCGGCTCGCCGAACCCGATCTCGGCCCCGAGGCAGTGCAGCGGGTGATGCCCAAGGTGATGGAGTCGTTCTTCATCGCCTGGGTCGGAACCATTATCGGTGCCCTGGTCTCGTTTCCGCTCGCGTTTCTGGCGGCGAAGAACATCAGCAGCCGCACCGTGAGCAACGTCACTCGGCAATTTCTCAACGGCATCCGGGCGGTGCCGGAGCTGCTGGTGGCGATGGTGTTGATCCCGGTGACCGGTCTCGGTGCGTGGACCGGGACCCTGGCACTCGGTATCCACTCCATCGGGACACTGGGCAAGCTCTCCTCCGAGGTGATCGAGGGGATCGACCCCGGCCCGGTGGAGGCGGTGGCCTCGGTGGGTGGGGGTCCGATCGCCCGGATGCGATTCGCCGTGGTGCCCCAGGTGATGCCCAACATCCTCGCCTACTGGCTGTACCGCTTCGAGATCAACATCCGCGCCTCGGCGGTGCTTGGCGTGGTCGGAGCCGGTGGAATCGGACTGGAGCTGATCTCCCAGCTGCGATTCCGCGACTACTCCCGCGCTGGCACCGTGCTGTTCTTGACAGTCTTCGCCGTTCTCGTGGTAGACACCCTCTCGGCGCGGGTGCGGCGGCGCATCATCACCGGGCACCGCGAGCCCGGACCGGTGGCGGCGTTCATCGCGGCACCATGGTGGCAGCGGGCAATGATGCTGACCGTCGCGGCGGCGACGGTGGCGTTGGTGGTCTTCTTGGCGGTGCAACTGCAGACGAATGTCCCCTCGATTCGCTGACCGAACCCGGCAGGACGCCGAGCGCCGGGAAGGCGACACGCTCGCCCCGGCGGCGACACGTGCCGCCGACTCCCGAGGCCGGCTGCTGGCCGAGGAGCCCGACCCGCGCCGCACCGCCTTCGAGCGCGACCGCGACCGCATCCTGCACACCAAGGCGTTCCGCCGCCTCAAGCACAAGACCCAGGTGTTCATCGATCCCGACGGGGACCACTTCGTCACCCGCCTCACCCATACCCTCCAGGTCACCCAGATCGGACGCTCTTTGGCGGTGTATCTCGGTCTCAACGAGTCGCTCACCGAGGCCATCTGCCTGGGGCACGACGTGGGGCATTCCCCGTTCGGGCACATCGGCGAAGACGCCCTCAGCCCTTACCTGCCCGGGGAGTGGCATCACGCCGCGCAAAGCGTGCGGGTCTTCGCGGTCCTGGAGCCGATCAACCCCACCTTCGAGGTCGTCGACGGCATCCGCGCCCATTCGTGGAAGATCGATCCGCCTCCGGAGACCGCCGAGGGCATGGTGTGTCGGTTTGCGGACCGCATCGCCTACCTCACCCACGACGTCGACGATGCGGTTCGGGCCGGAGTCATCGACTACACCAACCTTCCCGCCTCCCCGCGCCGGGTATTCGGGGCACCAGGCAGCGGCTGGATCGCAACCATGATCGAGGCGGTGGTGTCGGAGTCGCAGCGCACCGGAGAGGTCTCCATGGCGGCCGAGGCGCTCGATGCGATGCACGAGTTGCGCGAGTTCATGTTCGCCCGGGTATACCTCCGTCCCGAGGCGGAACCACAGCGTCTCCAGGCCATCACGGTCATTCAGGGACTGGTAGAGCACTACCTGGCCCATCCCGGTGACGTCCCCGACTCCTACCGGCACCCCGACTCGGACAGCCTCACTGCCGCCATCGACTACGTGTCGGGGATGACAGATCGCTTTGCGTTGCGGGAGTGGGAACAACTGGGATGAGGGTTAGGCGTTAGGGGTTAGGGTCGCGCGGGACTTACGTTGGGTTGCTGATAGCCGACAGCTCAGCGCGGCCTCAGCCCGACCACTGCGAGGGCGAACCACACCGGGCCCAGGGTCGCAGTGGCGGCACCACCGACTCCTGCGGCGGCGGCCGACACCCAGGCAAACAGCCGCGCCGCACCCACTCGTCTCGGGGAGATGACGCCGCCCTCGCGGTCCGTACCCACCTCGACCCGCTTCGGACCAGCGAGCGCCATCAGCCCCAGCGCCGCCGGGGCGAGCATCCAGGGGTCGACCGTGAAGTGGGCTTCGAACCGTGAGAGCGCCACCACCGCGGCGCCGGCGACGACCAGAGTGACTACAGCGAGCTCGAGTCGCCGCCTTGACTGGACGGGAATCGTCGCGGTGAGAGCAACCACCGCTGTGACCAGCACCCCCGCCCCAGTCGGCCGCCACGCCACAGGGACGACAACCGCGCCCACGATGATGAGATCCGGCCACCTCAGGCCGCGACCGGTGGTGCCCGCCACGATCCGGGCGACGATCAGAATCACCCCAGCCGCCAGCAGGTCGGGTCCGGCGCGCAGCACCCCGAGGGGTGCCACCACTGCGGCAGCAATCGCAGTGCCGGGGTGGTCGGGGTCGAGTTCGCGGGTCACCGCCCAAGCGAGAAACGCCGCCCCGCCCGCAGAAGACCCGTTGCGGATCGCCGTCCCCCAACCGTCACCGATGACCAGGGTCACCAGTCCCGCAATCGCCCCGGCGATCGGGGTCCAGGCGAGGACGAAGCGGTTGCCGGCATCGCCGAAGTCGAACCCGCGGGTGATCCCGGAGCGGAACGCCATGGAGCGACGCTAGCGGTGCGGCCCTTTGGCCCTGGGCGGACCGCCCGACTCGGGTATCTTGCTGTTGATGCCAGACGACAGCCGTCATCCGCCCCTGGGTCGCACCGTCGCCGGTGCCGTCCTGGTGCTGGTCGGAGGGCTGTGGCTGGTGGAGGAGTTCACCGACGTCGATCTCCCCTGGACCGGAGTCCTGGCGGCCATCCTGATCCTGGTCGGGGCCACCCTGATGCTGGCTGCCGGCACCGGCCCCCACGGAGGTCTGGTCGCTCTCGGCGTGGTGCTCACCGTCATGCTGGTGGGTTCGTCGGTGTTCTCGGTGCTGGCCGACGTTCCTTTCACCGGTGGGGTGGGCGACAACGACCTGGCTCCCACGGTGCTGGAGGACGAGTACCGCTGGGCGGTCGGCTCGATGACGATCGACCTCAGCCACGCCGAACTCGATGGAGGCGTCCTCGAGGCGTCGGTCGGCATCGGTGAGCTCATCGTGATCATCCCGACGGATGCGGTCGCGATCGACGCCGGCGCCGGAATCGGTGAGGTGCTGGTGTTCGACACCACCCAATCGGGCATGTCCCCCGAGGTGATCATCGGCACCCCGGGTGGCGCCCAACCCGAGTTGCGATTGGTGCTGCGGGTCGGCATCGGCAAGGTGGAGGTGCGACGCCGATGACGCGCCACCCCGGAACCTTTGCCAGCGGTGTGCTCTTTGCCGCCATCGGCATCGCCTACCTGTTCGAGGCGTTCGACGTCTGGACGGTCGACATTTCACGCTTCTGGCCGGTCGCCCTGATCGTGATCGGGTTGGTGATCGTGCTCACCTCGTGGCGCCGACCACCGGATCAGTCGGTGCCCGAACCGCCGCCGCCGACGGGGATCTCCGACTTGTAGGTTCCCCCTGCCCCATGACGGAACGGGAGCCGCGAGGCGGCAAGCCACGGATCAGCCGCTGACGTCTGCCGTGCCAGGACCGCAGAGTTTGGAGTCGGGGCGGGACGGCGCACCGGCACCAGGGCCAGCGCGATCGCCCCGAACCCGGCGGCAGCTATCAGCCCACCCGCCGACTCGATGATCCCCGCCACCTGGGGGGTGCGATCCAGTACCCCGAAGTGCCCCAGCAGCCACGCCCAATCGTGCTGACCACCACCTACCAGGGGAAGGCTCTGGCTGATCGCATCGGCGGCGTACACCGACACATCCCACGCCGAGGCACCGGCCCACACCAGGCAGAACCCGGCGGCGGCGGCGTCGCGGCGGCGCAGCCCAAAGTAAGCCGCCATCGCCAGCGGGAAGGCGACCTGGGCCACCGACCCGGCGGCAAACATGGCCACCTCGGGCAGCGGCGCCGCCACCAGGTGCCCGGCCTCGTGGATGGCGAGGTCGAACCAGTCGAGGAGCGGTACCGGGCGCGCCACGGCGAAGGCGAACCAGGCGATCACCCCCGACAGGAGAGCGATCACAGCGGTACGCCCCCAGCGCTGCCAGGGGGTGAGTAGGCGCATCTCGGCAACATCGGCAACACCGGAGACGATCTTCAGTCCTGGGATGCTAGGAAAGCCAGGAGAAGTCAAGAAAGCTAAGAGAGCAAGAGGGCCAGGGCCGCGTCCTCCCATGGCCCTTCTTGGCTTTCTTAGCTTCTCTGCGCTGTCTTAGCCTCTCCGAATCAGCCCCCGGCCAGGCCGAGATGCACCCGGGGCCGGAGAATTCCCTGCAGCGGAGCTCCCGCCTCCAGCCAGGCGTGGAGGTCGGTGTATCCCAACGGACGGGACACGAAGTAGCCCTGGGCCACGTCGCAGCCGGCGTCGTGCAGCAGATCCCAGGTGACGCGGTTCTCGACACCCTCGGCGACGACCCGCAGCCCCAGCGAGTGCACCAGCGCAGTGGTCGAGGTGACGATTTTGGCGAAGCGCTCGTTGGACGACATACCGATGACGAAGGATCGATCGATCTTGACCTCGTCCACCGGGAGCGTGCTCAGGTGAGCGAGCGACGAGTAGCCGGTGCCGAAGTCGTCGATGGCGAGGTTCACACCGATCTCGTCGAGTGAAGCGAGCACCAGCCCGGATCGGGCCGAGTGGGTCATCATCGTCGACTCGGTGACCTCAAGGGTCACCGCCTGGGGATCGACGTCGTACTCCGCGATAAGCCTCGCCACGGTTTCGGGGAACTCCGCATCTCCCAGCGAGGAGGCGGCGATGTTGACCGCTACTCCGAGGGCATGCCCGCCGGCACACAGCCTGGCGCGGTCGCGGAACGCCAACCGCAGCACGTGCTCCGTCAGCGGGCGGATCAGTCCGGTTTGCTCCGCCAGCGAGATGAACTCCTCGGCGGGGACCAACCCATGGCGAGGGTGCAGCCAGCGGGCCAGCGCTTCCACGCCGCGCACCACCCCATCGCCGAGACCCGCCTTGGGCTGATAGTGCACTCCCACCGCACCCGCCTCGAGGGCGTCGCGCAGCTCACCGGCCAGGGCGAGGCGCCGCGTGCTGTAGCGATCCCGCTGGGGGTCGTAGACCTCGAAGGTGGAGCCTCCGGATTTCGCCTCGTACATGGCGACGTCGGCCCGACGCATGAGCGTGGCTCCGTCAGTGCCGTGATCAGGAGCGACCGCGATGCCGATGCTGGCGCTCACCTGGATCGAAAGACCCTCATTGATGAACGGCCGCTGCAGCAGCGCGCCGATGCGGCGGGCCCACTCCGTCACCTCGGAGATCCCGGTGACATCGCGCAGCACGATCCCGAACTCATCGCCGCCGAGTCGAGCCATGTGATCGTCGCCGACCGCCTCGGAGAGCCGCAGCGCCATCTCTTGAAGGAGCATGTCGCCCCGCTGATGCCCCAGGGTGTCGTTCACCTCTTTGAACCGATCGAGGTCGATGAGCAGCACGGCAATCTGGCCGGCACCGTCGCGTACCCGGCGCAGGGCATCCTCGATCACGATGGTGAAGTGGAGTCGGTTGGGTAGGCCGGTAAGGGCGTCGTGCAACGCCTGATGCTCCTTGTGGGCCATCTCGCGCCGTAGCCGATCGACCAGCCGCCCTCGCTCGAAGGCGACCCGGGCCTGGCGGGCCATGGTCTCGAGCAGTCGGAGCTCGTCCTTGCCGAACCTGGAGCGCTCCGGTGATCCCACCACGAGCAGGGAGGTGGCGTGGCCCTCACCGTTCATGCGAGCGATCATCGCCTCCTTGATCCCGCGGCGGCGATAGTGCTCGGCGATGTCCGGCGGAGCGTCGTCGAGAAGCGCCACGCGACGCTCGTATCCGTCGTGGCGATCCAGCGCTTCGATCACCGCCGGGGGGGCCGGTCGGCGCTGTGGCGGTCCCGAACCCTCGCTGGAGGTTGCCGTGGATTCAACGCCCCGCGACAACACCACTTCGGAGAATCGCGCCGAGAAGAGTCGCCTCGTCTGGGATAGGGTGACCGCGATCAGCTCGTTTGAGTCGGCGGCGCCGTCGACCGCGCTGGTGAACTCATGCAACGCTTCCAGATCCTCGAACTTGCGGGTAAGCGCGCCGTAACCGCGGAACAACCCGTAGAGGCCGACGAACGCCACCAGCACCGCCGCCAACGACAGCGGTTCGATCCAGAAAACCGCCAGACCACCGAGAGCCACCGCGGAGGCCGCACCCGACATCACCGCACCCGTGCCCAGGGAGCGCACCACTTCTACGGGCCTGCGCCCCGGGGTCGTGACGATGATCCCCACCGCCACCAATCCGGCGTTCACGATCAGCGTCCCACCGAGGGCGATGGCGCCCACACCGAGCCCCACCGCGGAGCCTGGCGGGTGGTTGCCGAGCAGGGTGTGGTAGATCGTGAGGGCGAGCGCTGCGCCCAGGTAGGTGAGCGCCAGATTGAATATCAGCTTCGTTCCGCGCGAACCGCTGCGGGTGACCAGGGCGACCCCCGACCCCAGCGCTCGACCGACGATCAGCCCGGAGGGCGAGGCGGCGGCCAGTCCGAGCAGCAGCGGAATCTCCGAGAAGGAGGCGCTGTGGGCATCACCCTTGACGTGCAGCTGCAGTGAGAACGACTCGGTGATCAGGAATCCGAGAGCGATGCCCCACCAGGCCAGGGACATCGGCGGATCGGGCAGCGGCTGCGGCAGCACGTAGAGGTGCAACGGGATCGCCGCGGCGGTCATCGCCACGGCGAGCGCGACGATGCGCACCTGAGGGGAACGCGCCTTCAACGAGGCGGCAGCCGCGGCCACGCAGACCCTTCTACTAGGAGATACATCAGGATTTCGGCATGATCGGCCCGTTCTGAAGCCTTCCCTGGCCCGGGGTAGCCTCCCCTGATGTCCGCCACCGTCCTCGTCGTCAACCCCCGGGCGGGGCGGGGCAAGGTGGGGCGGGAGCTTCCCCGGCTGGTCCAGGTGCTCACCGCGGCTGGCACCGAGCCGATCGTCCTGGCCACCGAGTACCCCGGCCATGCCACCGCCCTGGCCCGCCGGGTCGCTGCCGAGGGCGCCGAAACGGTGGTGGCGGTGGGTGGTGACGGCACCGTCAACGAGGTGGTCAACGGCCTGATCGAGGACGACAAGCCGGTGGGTCATGCCGCCCTGGGGGTGGTTGCCGCCGGCTCCGGCGCCGACTTCGCCCGCAGTTTCCGCCTACCGGGACACGCCGACGGTGGAGTCAGGGGCATCGTGGGCCCCTCCGCCCCGATCGACGTGGTCCGTCTCGGCTTCGAGACCGATGCCGGGCCCGCCACCCGGTACTTCGTCAACGTCGCCGAGGCCGGGATGGGCGCCGCCACCGTGGCCGCCGCCGGCCGCCTCCCCCGCCGGCTCGGCAAGGCCCGCTACCTGGTGGCCTTCTGGCCCAC
>CAYTTU010000012.1:0-4086 GCA_964440905.1 uncultured Acidimicrobiia bacterium
TTGGACGCCTGCCGGCGGCGCCTCGACAACGATCCCGACGAGGAGCTCCTGGTCGCCGCTGCCGAGCAGGAGAAGATCACGGAGCTGCGACTGCGCAAGCTGCTCGGAGTAGATTGATCGCGCTGCCGGGTCGGGAGGGGATTCAATGACATCCGATCCTGAGATTTCGACGTTTGACGTTGAACGTCTGTCCGGCACCAACACTCTGCGCGTCCACGATTCGTTCCGACGCGAACGGGTAACGGATGCCCGGCCCGCCCGAATCGCCTCCGGGAGCCCGAAATGGCAATAAGCACCCACGTCCTCGATCTCGCTGCCGGGCGCCCCGCCGTCGGTCTGGCAGTCACGGTGGCAGTGCGCAAGGGCGATGCCTGGGTGACGGTGGGGCGCGGCGTCACCGACGAGAGCGGGCGGATCGCCGACGTGCTGGGTGACGAACCACTGGAGGCGGCGGTCTATCGGATCGCCTTTGCCACCGGATCCCACCTCGGCACCGACGCCTTCTACCCCGAGGTGGTGGTGACGTTCCGTGTGGCCGACCCCAGCGAGCAGCACCACATCCCGCTGTTGCTCGGCCCCTACGGCTACACGACCTACCGGGGCTCGTGACGGTGCTGGACGGCCACGTTCAGGAGTGGCTCAACCTGGCCGTGCGGTGGCTCCACGTCGTCGTCGGGATCGCATGGATCGGGACCTCGTTCTACTTCAACTGGCTCAACAACCACGTCCGACCCGCCGAGCCGACCGAACCAGGGGTGGGCGGGGAACTGTGGGCGGTGCACGGCGGCGGGTTCTACCGCGTCGTCAAGTACGAGGTGGCTCCGGAGCGCCTTCCCAGTCGGCTGCACTGGTTCAAGTGGGAGGCCTATGCCACCTGGCTGAGCGGGGTGGCGCTGCTCGCCATCGTCTATTACCTCGGTCCTCTCGGCGTGTCGGTGAGTCCGAGCCGCTGGGATCTGCCACGCTGGGGTCTCATCGCCTTCGGCCTGGGAACGCTGCTCGTGGGCTGGTTCGCCTACGACGGACTGTGCCGACTACTGCGCCACCGCCAGGGGCTGCTGGCCGGCCTGGGAAGCGCACTGTTGACGGCCGCCGCCTTCGGCTACACCGTGGTGCTGACCGGGCGCGCCGCCTACATCCATACCGGAGCCCTGATCGGCACCCTCATGGCGGGCAACGTGTTCCGGGTGATCATCCCGTCGCAGCGAGTCATGGTGGCGGCGATGCAGCGCGGCGAGAAGCCGGAACCCGAGCCTGGCGCGGAGGCGGCGCGCCGCTCCCTCCACAACAACTATCTGACCCTGCCGGTGGTGTTCATCATGGTGAGCAACCACTTCCCCTCCACGTTTGCCCCGGCGTGGAACTGGGCATTGCTGGCCGGCATCGGAGTCATCGGCGCCATGATCCGTCACTGGTACAACCTGCGGGGCCAGGGACATCGCAACGTGTGGATCCTCCCCGCGGCGGTGGTGGCGATGCTGGGACTCGCCGTGGTCAGCGCCCCGCGGGCGGTGAGCGGGGACTCGGTGCCCGACGCGGTGTGGGCGATCGTGGTGATGCGCTGCACCCCGTGCCACTCCACCGTGCCCATGCAGCCCGGGTTCGTCGAACCCCCCAAGGGCATCGCATTCACGACGCCGGCCGACCTCGCCGCCCGCCGGCCGCTGGTGCACCAGGTGGTGGCCTCGGGCTACATGCCTCTGGGCAACATCACCCTGATGACCGACCTGGAGCGCCAACAGGTGATCGACTGGGCAGAGGGCTGAGGCGGTTCAGCGCCCGCGACGATTCGCCAGGATCGCCAGGAACGACCGACCCTGAAGTTCCTCCAGCGATACCCCGGTGCGATCGGCCACCTCGTCCTCGGTGATGGCGCCGCTATTGATGGCACGGGCGAAGAAGTTGAGCAGCCCCTGGCCAGTGGCGGCATCGTCGAACACGTCGCCGACCAGTGTGGCCTGGGTGGCCTTCTCCACGAAGTTGCCGAGCCGGGCGGCAGCGGCGTCCATGCTCTCCAGGAAGAAGGCCTGCACCGCGGCGTATCGGGTGACGAGCTGCCCCGGATGCAGATCCCAGCCCTGGTAGTAGCCGTGCACCAGGGAGTGGCGCACCTCGTCGAAGTGCTGCCGCCATGCCTCGTGGACCGCGGCACGATTGGCGGCACGCTGGGGGCTGCTGAGTTTCTCGCCGCGGTGCAGCGGCACCGGAAGAACGTTGGTGGCGCCATCGGACAGCCACACTCCGGTGCCGGCGAGCGCCACCTGCATCACATGCCGGGCGAAGTCGCAGGACGGATGAGTCATCCCCTGATAGGCCGCGGTGATCTGACACGAAGCGGTGTAGTCGTAGGTGCCGAAGTGGGCGGCGGCGCAGCGCGGCCCTGCAGCGCGGACCAGCCGGGCTACGTTCACCCGGCCCTCCTCGTCGAAGATCGAGCGGGTGATCTCGATCATCAACTCCGACTTGACGGAGCCGGTGGCAAGGCCGAGGCGGGACTCGAGCTCACCAAGGGCGGCATCGAATACCGCGGCCTGTTCCACCGAGACCACCTTGGGTAGGGTCACGTGAAATCGCTCCGGGAGCCTGCCTCCGGTGGCCGCCACCAATCGGGTCAGGAACAGATCGAGGGTGCGGAGCGATCGGGTCCGCAGCTCCGGGCTGAGCTGCTTGATGCGGATCCCGATGAACGGCGGCAGACTCCCCGCCGCCAGACCCGCAGCAACCGCTTCGGCGGCGGCGATCGCGGTGGCGTCCTCCTCCGGATCGGGTCGCACCCCGAACCCGTCCTCGAAGTCGATGCGGAAGTCCTCCACCGGCTCACGGCGCAGCTTCTCCACCACCCGGGGATACAGGGCGGCGACGATCGGGTCGTTGGCAGGTCGCCCCAGGGCGGCGCCGAGATCGGCGGCAGTGGGGGCGTACTCCTCGAGGGAGCGCAACGCCGCTTTCCCAAGTCGGGTGGCGACATCGGGCTCGAACAAGTGGGCCCCGCCATAGACCGTGTGCACCGGCTGGCGGTCACCGGTTTCCCCGGGGAAGGCCGAACGGGCGGCCTCATCGTCGTCGAGGCGAGCGAAGTAGGACGCGAGGACTTCTGAGGGGAGTGCACGCTTCATCTCGTCCAACCTTCAGTCATGAGTCATGAGTCCAGAGCCAGACCTTTCGGATCCACCGAAAGCTACAGGCAATTCTGGCTCATGACTTTGGACTCAAGACTCATGACTTCTTCAGGGCTTCTTCATGGCGCAGATCCGAGGCAGCGTCCGGTAGCGCTCGGCGAAGTCGAGGCCGTAGCCCACCACCCAGACGTCTGGGATGTCGAATCCGAGGTAGTCGATGGTGACCTCCACCTGGGCCCGATCCGGCTTGCGGAGCAGGGTGCAGGTGCGCAGTGACGCCGGACGGCGCGCCTCGAGCAGCCGCACCAGGTAGGACAGGGTGTACCCGGTGTCGACGATGTCCTCGACCACGACGACGTGCTTGTTGCCGATGTCGTGACGCACATCGAGGATCAGGCGCACCGCACCAGGTTCCTCGATTTCACGATCCCCGTATGACGACACCGCGATGAACTCCACCCGGTGGGGGATGGTGAGGCGCCTGGTGAGGTCGGCCAGGAACACGAACGAGCCTTTGAGGACCCCGATGAGGACCAGGTCGTCGCTGACCGCTCGATAGTCCTCGTCGATCTGGGCGGCGAGTTCGGCGACCCGCTCGGCGATCAGCTCCTCCGCAATGAGGGTGGTGAGGGTGTCGCCCACGGGGGGAGGGTACCGCTCCCGGCCGGGTTCGCCCCGACGCCGCTCTGAGGGACGACAGATGACAGACGCGAGATGACGCCCGCCCTTGTCTGGAGTCTGGAGTTTGGAGTTTGGAGTCTGGAGTCTGGAGTCACTCATTGACACCCCCCTTGCTTCCTGTAAAACTCTCCCCCGCTCTCGCAAAGAGCAAGGAGGCCGCGATGTACAGGAACCCGACCCAGGCCCGCTGACCCGGCGCGTTGGTCGAACCTGACACGCGGCCCACCGGGCGGCGGGCCACTCATCCAGACCCTCTCCTTTGGCGCGTCTGCGCCACCTCTCCTCA
>CAYTTU010000013.1:0-6504 GCA_964440905.1 uncultured Acidimicrobiia bacterium
GCTTGGTGGTCGCCTTGGTGGCCGGCTTGGTGGCCGACCTCTTGGCGGATACGGGCTTCTTCTTCTTGGCTGCAGTGGCCATACGACGAATCTCCTCCTCTGGATGGGTGGTGGTTGGCACTCGTCGCGTGCGAGTGCCAATCTTAGCAATCTCCCCCGGAGAGTGCTAGTTGGGGGCTCACACCGTCGCCCGCAGCCCGATGCCCGATCCCCGACGGAACAAACCAGCCCCTCCGTGGATCACCGACTGCCCGAACTCGTGGTCGGGTATCGGGAATCGGGAATCGGGAATCGGGAATCGGAGCGGGCGACGGCTTTCGCTGGACTCAAGCCCCCAGGACGAGGCCGGGATCTATCTCCGCCTCCCAGGGGGTGGTTTCCCCGCTTTCCAGCCTGAAGGCGCCTGCTGCGGCCACCATCGCCCCGTTGTCGGTGCACAGCACCGGCGACGGCAGGTGGAGGGCGATATTGCGCTCGGCGCAGGCGGTGGCGAGGCGCTGGCGCAGCCTGCGGTTGGCGAGCACCCCGCCTCCCCCGGCGACGGTGCGCACCCCAGTGCGGGCCACCGCGTTCATGGTCTTGTCGACCAGGACGTCGACGATGGCCTCCTGCACCGCGGCGGCGATGTCGGCGAGAGGTGGCAGGTCGCCGGCCTCGTGATGCCGCCGTACGAAGGTGACCACCGCGGTCTTCAGGCCGGAGAACGACAGGTCGGTCGGACGGTCGGGCAGCGCCCGCGGAAAGTCGATCGCCTTCGGGTCGCCGCCATCGGATGCCCGGTCGATGGCAGGCCCGCCGGGGAACCCGAGTCCGAGGAAACGTGCCACCTTGTCGAACGCCTCACCGGCGGCGTCGTCGATGGTCGAGCCCACCGTCTCGTAATCACCCCACGCCCTGGCGTGGACGATCTGGCTGTGCCCCCCCGAGGCGAGCAGCACGATCGCCGGAGGCTCGAAATCAGGGTGGTCGAGGGTTGGGGCGAACAGATGGCCCTCCATGTGGTCCACACCGATGAACGGCTTTCCCAGCGCCCAGGCCAGCGTCTTGCCGTAGGCGAAACCGACCATCAACGCACCGGCCAGCCCGGGACCCTGGGTGGCGGCCACCGCATCCACCTCGAGCTGGTGCAGACCGGCATCACGCAGCGCCCGATGGGTGAGCGAACGGATCGCCTCGACATGGGCGCGGGCGGCGACCTCGGGCACAACACCGCCGAAGCGGGCGTGCTCGTCCACCTGGGAGCTGAGCACATTGGCCAGCACGACACCGTCGGCTACCACGCCGATTGCGGTCTCGTCGCAGGAGGTCTCGACGCCGAGGATCACCGGACCGCTCATTGCTGCACCAAGCCCGACCGCAACCGTCTCCCCTCGGGGGAGGCGACGTCGTAGGCCCACATCACCATGGCGTCCTCGCCATCGGGGTAATACCGGGGGCGGGTCCCGGCGGCGACGAACCCGAAGCGCCGATACAGGTCGATGGCGGCGGTGTTGGAAGAGCGCACCTCGAGAGTGAGATGCTCCGCTCCCCGCTCGATGGCGACGTCGAACAGGGAGGCCATAACCGTCGAACCCAGACCGCGGCGGCGCGCCTCGGGTCGCACGGCGATCGTCATCACGTGGGCATCGCCGTCCACGACCATGGTCCCGCCATAGGCGACGATTCGACCCTCCTCCTCCACCACCACGTAATCCCGCCCCGGGGCGGAGAGCTCCTCGAAGAAGAAGGCGGGAGGCCAAGGATCGGAGAACGCCACAGCCTCCAGCTCGGCGACGGCGGCGACGTCTGCCGGAGTCATCGGGCGCACCAGCGGGGTCCTCACCGCCATGGCCCCTCCTCGCGGAAGTCGGACCAGTTGATGTTGACGTCGGGCTCGCGCATGTAGTGGGGCCGCACCTCGTCGGGGTGGGGCGCCTCGCCCTTGTCGAGGCGGGACCGGGCGATGTCGGCCAACGCCGCAGCCTCGGGATACCGCGGCCGCCCCGTCTTGACCCCACCCACTCCGGCCAGGGTGCCCTCGGGAAGCACTTCCCACTCGCCGACGACCAGCGTCTCCATGGCCACCGATTCCAGCATGGCGCGCAACGCTGCGGCGGTGAATAGCTCGGTGGCACCGTCGCGTACCACCCCGCCGGGAACCGGGCGATAGGGACCGGCGGCCACCTCGCCGCGACGCACGTCGACCACCGACCAGATCCTGCGACGACCGGTGGCGGCCCGAAGCGCCAGGGCGTCGAGAGAGATGACGGGCAGCAGCGGAACCCCGGCGGTTCCAGCCAGCGCCTGAGCGGTGGCCAGTCCGGCGCGGATCCCACTGAACAGACCGGGTCCGATGTCCACTGCCACCGCGTCGATCTCCCCCGGGGCCCAGTGCGCCTGCGTGAAACAGAAGTCGAGCGCCGGCACCAGAAAGGCGACATGGCCGCGAGCATCCACTCGGCGGGCGGCCGCCACCACACCGGTCTCGTCGACCAACGCCACGGCGGAGGCGGCGGTGGCAGTCTCGATGGCAACGATCCTCATGGAGCCACCCCGGCGAGATCCCGGTCGGTCCATGAGCCCCGCGGTTCGAAACTCAGAGTGCGGGTCCCGTCGTCGGTGACCTCGAAGCGCACCACCAGGTGATCCGGCCCGAACGCCGCCGACACCACGTCGCCCCACTCGACGACGAGCACGCCGTCGGCGGCGGCGGTGGGAAGCTCCAGGTCTTCGATTTCGGCCGACGATCCCAGCCGATACACGTCGGCGTGATACATCCGGAGCAGCCCGCGGTACTCCCGGACCAGAACGAAGGTGGGACTCACCACCGGCGCATCTACCGCCAGACCCTCACCGATGCCTCCGGCGAACATGGTCTTTCCGGCGCCGAGTTCGCCAGCGAGCAGGATGACGTCACCGGGACGGAGCAGCGCGGCAAGGTGCCTCCCCACCGAACGGGTGGCCGCAGCGTCGGGGCACACCACGCGCATCATCCGAACAACCCCAGCTGCTCGGCGTCGGGTTCGGGAATTGCCCCCTCCCGCGGAGCCTGCAGCAGCGAGGCCACCAGGGCGAAATCTGCCCGCATCTGGTCGACCACCCGATCGCCGCCCCGCAGTGCCGCCGCGGGGTGGAAGGTCGGCACCAGCTGGCGGCGCCACCACGGATACGCCTGGCCGCGCAACCGGGTTATGCCGACGTCGCGCTTGAGCAGCAGTTTGGTGGCGAAGTTGCCCAGGGTCACCACCACCCGGGGATCCACCAGCGCCAACTGACCCCGCAGGTAGTCCTGGCACGCCTCGATCTCGGCGGGAAGCGGGTCCCGGTTGCCGGGAGGACGGCACTTGAGCACGTTGGCGATGTAGACCTCTTCGCGCTGTATTCCGATTTCGCCGAGAAGCCGGTCGAGGAGCTTGCCGGCGGCGCCGACGAACGGGACCCCCTGCTGGTCCTCGTGGAATCCCGGTGCCTCACCGACGAACATCAGGTCGGCGTCGGCGCTGCCATCGGCGAACACCACGGTGGTCCTGGTCTCCGCCAACGGGCAGGCGACGCAGGTACTGGCCCGAAGGGCCAGCGCCGCCAGCTCCTCATGGGCCTCGCTCACGATGCCATCCCGGGCATGGCGCCGGCGTGGCGTACGGCCGCCTCGACGGACCGTCCCACTGCGGCAAAGGTGGCCACGCCCACGAGATCGGGATCGGCGTCGCGGGTTCCACAGGAGACGGCGAAGGCGATGTCGCCGTCGTAGCGGGTGTGGCTGGGGCGAAGGCACGCGGCCAGGGCGGCATGCGCCTGCACCGCCACCCTGAGCAGGGCTGATCGATCGAGGGCCGCATCGGTTGCCACCACCACCAGTGTGGTGTTCTCCATTGGCAGCGGGGGCCGCACCGGACCCGACGGCACCGGGTCTCCTCCGGTGAGCGGCTCGCCTTCGAGGGTGAACACGTCGCCGACGGCATTGAGCACCACCAGGGCGCCGACCATGGAGTCCCCGGCAGCGGCGCTGGCCGATCCGATCCCGCCCTTGCGCCGTTGCTCCGGGCCGCGCCACGCCGCCACCACCGCCCCGGTGCCGGCGCCAACCGAACCCTGCTCCACCGGCCCGGAGTGAGCCGCCAGGTAGGCGGACTCTCCGGCGGCGGCATCGGGACGCGCCCGGGGATCGCCCACCCCAAGATCGAAGATCACCGCGGCGGGGACGATCGGTACCACCCCGGACATGGTCGGATGGCCCCGGCCCGCGGCCTCGAGGGCCCGTATCACTCCGTCGGCGGCGGCCAACCCAAAGGCACTGCCGCCGGCGAGCACCAGCGCCTGGACCGACTCCACCCGCATCCCCGGCGCGAGTAGCGCGGTCTCCCTTGACCCCGGCGCGGCGCCGCGTATCTCGGCGATGGTGATGTTGGGTTCGGGGGGCACCACCACCGTCACTCCGGTGAGGCCCCGGGAGTCGGTCCAATGCCCCACCCTGACTCCCGGTACCGCGGTGAGGGTCATCCCAGATACCGCCGCGGCAGCCGCGGGCCGAAGCCGCACAGCACCTCCCAATTGACCGTCCCGAGGCGCTCCGCCCACTCGTCGGCGGTGATGTCCTCCGACCCTTGGCGGCCGAGGAGGACGACCTCGTCACCCACCGCCACCGGGGCGTCACCGACGTCGAGCATCGCCTGGTCCATGGTGATCGTGCCGGCAAAGGGATGGCGCCGGCCCCCGATCAGCGCCTCGCCACCCGTCTCGCCGAGGCGGCGGCTGAGCCCGTCGGCG
Organism: uncultured Acidimicrobiia bacterium; assembly: GCA_964440905.1. Lineage (GTDB taxonomy): Bacteria > Actinomycetota > Acidimicrobiia > Spongiisociales > UBA11373 > UBA11373. The sequence continues at coordinate 4,747 of CAYTTU010000013.1, forward strand.
TAACCCAACGGCACCGTGGCCACGGTCGCATCCGCCGGAAGGGGACGACGCCGGCCGTAGGAGGGTCGGGATCCGGCGGGGAGGCGCTGCAAGTGGACCACCCGGCTCACCAGCCGCATCACCGGTTGCAGCGGCACCGCGGGGGCGAAACCCGGTGCGGGGCGCAACCCGTACATGCCGATCCCAAGGCGAACGAAGTCGAAACGCGCCTCAGGGAGACCGAGAGCCCCGGCGGTGTTGGCGGCATGCACCAGTTCGGGGCGCACCCCCTGTGCCGCCAGACGGTCGATGACAGCGCCCAGTGCCTTCACCTGCCCCCGGGTGTAATCCGGATCCGACTCCGCCACCGGGAAGTGGGTCCACACTCCTTCGAGGTGCAGCGGGCCGCGCGCCACAGTGGCGGCGAGCGCCACCGCGTCGTCGGGGGAAGCCCCCACCCGGTGCATCCCGGTGTCGACCTTGACGTGCACCGGGTGACCCGCCGGGGCGGCGACGATGAGGGCAGCGAGGAACTCGGGGTGATACACCGCGGGGGTGAGGCGCCAGCGCACCACATCCTCGATCGTGTCGAGCGGCGGTTCGGAGAGCAGTAGCACCGGGGCTTCGATCCCCGCCTCGCGCAACCCGACACCTTCCGACACCAGAGCCACGGCCAGGCGGGTGGCCCCGGCGCTCAGGGCCGCCTCCGCCACCGGGACGTCGCCGTGGCCGTAGCCGTCGGCTTTGACCACGGCGCACACCTCTGCGGGGGTGACCGCGGCGGCGATGGCGGTGACGTTGGACCGGAGCGCGTCGAGATCGACCTCGATCCACGACGGTCTCACCAGGCCCACCTCCCGATCTCGTCCACCAGTGCAGTGGCGGTCACGGTAGTTGTGGACTCCAGGCTGCGACCGGCCCGCCCGTGGCGATGCGCCGCGGCGCGGGCGGCGGCTTCGGCGAGCATGCCCCGTGCCAGCAGCGCCGCCACCGTCCCGGTGAGCACGTCGCCGGTGCCGATGGTGGCCAGCGCCTGTGTGCCGGAGGTCACCACCCAACGCTCGGTTCCCATCACGAATGTGGGAGAGCCCTTGAGCAGCACGATGGCCCCGGTGCGCTCTGCCAGCGATGCCGCCGCCGACGCAGAGGCGGGCTCGCCGGTGAGACGGGCGAACTCGCCGGCGTGGGGAGTGAGCACGGTGGGAGCGCTCCGGCCAGAGAGTTGATCGACCGTGACCGCCCCGATGGCGTCGGCGTCGAGCACCACCGGACCGGGCCATGCCATCAGCAACTCGGGCACGAATCCGGCGGTCTCGCCGAGACCGGGACCAATGGCGAGCACGTCGCATCTCTCGGCGGCGGCGATCACCGCGGCGATGTCGGCGGTGGCGAAGCGGTCGGCGGTTCCCACCGCGGCGGTCAGCAGACCGGGGTCCATCGCCGCCACGGTCGTCGCCACTCCGCCGGGCACGATGAGCCGTGCCGCCCCGGCACCGAAGTTCAGGGCGGAGCGGGCGGCCAGTACCGCAGCGCCGGCGATGCCCGGGGAGGCCCCCACCACCCCAACCGCACCCGCAGTCCACTTGTGGGCGGTGCGGGGCCGCGCCGGCACTGCGGCATCGGCGTCCTCACAGACGAGCCACTCGGGGTTCTCCCCGCCGAGGCCGATGTCGGCCACCTCCACCTCCCCGGACACATCGGGACCGTTCCCGATCAGATGACCGGTCTTGAGGGCGTGGAAAGTGACCGTGCGGGTGGCGCGGAACACCGCACCCGCCG
>CAYTTU010000014.1:0-16721 GCA_964440905.1 uncultured Acidimicrobiia bacterium
CGTACACTTCCTCTCCCATGGCCGAAACCACCTTCTTCCTCGGCGAGACCATCGACCCCAAGACCGGCAAGCGCAGCGGGGAGCGGGTCGAGTACCCATCGGATCACCTGGTCACCCACGGGGTGATCGTGGGCATGACCGGGTCGGGCAAGACCGGCCTGGGAACGATCTTCCTCGAGGAGGCATTGAGCAAGGGCATTCCGGCGCTGATCATCGACCCCAAGGGAGACATGACCAACCTGGCGCTCACCTTCCCCGATCTCATGCCGGCGGACTTCGAGCCCTGGGTGGACTCAGGCGGTTCGGGTAAGGATGCCGCCGCGGCGGCCCAGCAAGGCCTGACGGACTGGGGACTGAGCGGCAAGGACATCGCGGCGCTGCGGGACCGCGCCGCGATCACCGTCTACACCCCGGGTTCGACCGCAGGGATCCCCCTCGACGTCCTCGGCAGCCTCGCCGCACCGGCGACGGGGGCCGATGCGGAGACCCGACGCGATGAGATCGAAGGGCTGACTTCGGGCCTGCTCTCCCTCGTTGGGGTGGACTCGGATCCGGTTTCCGGCCGGGAGCACATCCTTCTCGCCACCCTGGTCGAGCGAGCCTGGGACGACGGCGAGAGCCTCACCCTCGAGCACCTCATCTCCCGGGTGCACCGCCCGCCGATCCGCAAGCTCGGGGTGTTCGAGATCGACACCTTCTTTCCCGAGAAGGACCGCCTGGCGCTGGCGATGCGGCTGAACACGCTGCTCGCCTCGCCGTCGTTCCAGGCGTGGCGCAGCGGACCGGCACTGGATCCCGCCAGCCTGCTTTGGGACGACAAGGGGAAGCCGCAAGCCGCCATCCTGTATCTGGCGCACCTCACCGATGCCGAACGCCAATTCGTGGTCACCCTCACCCTGAGCCGCCTGATCACCTGGATGCGCTCACAGAGCGGCACCGACGAACTGCGGGCAATGATGTACATGGACGAGGTCTTCGGCTTCGTGCCCCCGACAGCGATGCCCCCCGCCAAAAAGCCGATCCTCACATTGTTGAAGACGGCGCGCGCCTTCGGTGTGGGGATCCTGCTCGCCACTCAGAATCCGGTGGATCTCGACTACAAGGCGATGTCCAACGCCGGGACCTGGTGTATCGGCCGGCTACAGACCGAGCGCGACAAGGCGCGCATCCTCGAGGCCCTGCAGTCGGCTTCTGGCGCCACCGACCTCAAGGCAGTAGATGCGATGGTGTCCGGCCTGGGTAAGCGGCAGTTCGTCCTCCATGACGTCAGGGCGAAGGGGACGGTGGTGTTCACAACGCGGTGGGCGATGTCCTACCTACGCGGCCCGCTGACCCGCGACCAGGTGACCCGTCTCGTCGGGGACGATGCGCGCCGCTCGATTCGTACCGCTCCGGCGGCGACAGCCCCGGCAGACTCCGACGCCTCCCCGGTGGCCCCGCAGACCGCGGGCACCGTGCCGGCGCGCCATGTCGATCCGGCAGCGGAGTGGCTGGCGAAGGTCGGAGCCAAGCCCAACTCGACCCGGTTCGCCGCAGCCCTGGCGGTGCGAGTTCGACTTCGCTACGACGACACCAAGGCGGGCATCGACCATACCGAGGAGTGGGAGGCGGTATTCCATCCGCTGAGTCACCCGTTCGATCCGGCCGCCGGGATTGCGGTCGACCACGATCCTCGCGACTTCACAGAGGCGGCGCCCGACGGGGCCTCCTACGTGCTCCCCGATGCCCCGGTGGACACCAAGTCGTGGTTCGCCGAGGTGGAGGCCTCGGTTCGGGACCACCTCGTTTCGCAGCGACGGATCGTGGTGTGGCGCAATCCGGCGCTCAAGCTGTATTCCCGGATCGGCGAGGAGGAGGCATCGTTTGGCGCCAGGTGCGAGGCAGCCGCCGACGCCGCTGCCGATGCCGCGGTGGTCGACCTGAAGCGCAAGTTCCAAGCCCGGATCGATCGCGCTCGCAGCGCCATCGACGCCGCCTATCTCGGCGTCCAGGAGGCGCAGTTGAACGCCGAGACCCGACGGCAGGAGGAGATGGTCTCCGGCGCCAGCACCATCTTCGGGGTACTCACCGGTCGGCGTAACAGCCGGTCCCTGTCGTCGGCGGCGTCGAAGCGGTCCATGACCCGACGAGCCGAGCAACGAGTCCACACCGCCGAATCCCGCGCCGCGGACAAGGTCGGGTCCCTAGAGGACCTGGAGACCAACCTGGCGGAGGCGGTGGCAGCGGTCACCACCGAGTGGCAGTCCAAGGCCGACCTTGTCGAGCCGCTGGAGATCGGCCTGGAGAAGACCGACGTCACGGGTGAGACGCCGGTATTGATCTGGATTCCGGTCGCCTAAAACGAGATCTCAGATCTCAGATGTCAGATGTCAGGCTTCGGATCCTGGCTGAGATCTGAAATCTGACACCTGACACCTTCCTCTAAACCACCCCGCGAAACCCGCCGATAAGCCGGGCATGACCGCCTCCGTGACCAGCCTGCGCGTCGAAACCGCCCGCATTGCCCTGATCCGCGTCGTGGAGATGACCGACGAGCGCCACGCCGAGGTGCGGGTGACACTCCGCTGGGAGGGCCACGAACATGTCGGCACCTCCACCGGCACTCCCGCCGACGCCGAGCGGCCCGCCCTGGTGGCGGCGGCCACACTCGACGCCCTCGCCGCACTCGCCGACGACTTCCGCTTGATCGACGCCGCCCCGGCATGGGCCGGTGGGCTCGACGTGGCGATGGTCGTGGTCGACGATCCGGAAGCCGATCACCCGCTGGTGGGCACCGCGGTGCTGGAGGGCGACAACCGCCAGGTGGGATTCGCCAAGGCGACCCTGGATGCGGTCAACCGCAGCCTGGGTCGCAGCCGCTGACTACCGTCCCTGACATGCGACCGGCCATCATCTCCATCTACGACGACATCGCTGGTGACGACGCCCGAATAACGGTGCGACTCGACTGGTCGGAGCGCTCCTTCGAAGGTTCGGCTGTGGGAAGCGCCGGTGAGCAGATCCGACTTGCCGGTGAGGCCGCTCTCGACGCGGTGGTGAAGATCGTGGATGGGTCGATCGAGTTGGAGCTGCTGGCGGTGGCAACCACCGACTTCGGTAACGCCAGCGTTGCCCTCGCCCAGGTACGTTTCGACCACGGCGATGTTCTGGTGGGAAGCGCCCTGCTCGGTGACGTCGATCATCGACTGGCTGCGGTGCGTGCCGTCATGGACGCCATCAATCGCCGGCTCGAACCACTGCTCTAGAAGGCACTAGGCACTAGGCACTAGGCACTAGGCACTAGGCGGATTCTTCACCGAGAAGCGCCCACAGCAGGTCGCGGATGCTGACGATCCCGAGAAGTTCGCCCTCTTCCATCACCGGCATGTGCCGGTAACCCACCTCGAGCAGCCAACGCCCCGCCTCCTCGACATCGGTGTCCGGGGGAAAGACATCGGGGGCCTCGGCCATCCAGTCGGCCACCAGCTCGGTCTCGGGGTCGGCGCCAGCAGCGAGGGCTCGGACCAGGTCCCGTTCGGTGATGATCCCCACCAGGGCGCGATCCGCGACCACACCGAGGCAGCCGACCCCGTCACGCACCAGCGCATCGGCGACATCGCCGAGGTTCGCCTCGGGTCCAATGACTGTTGCCGATCCTCCGACAAGGGCACCGAGCTTCACGGACAAAGCGTAGCGATCACTCGAATGTCGGCCGACAGAACCTAGTGCCTAGCGCCTAATGCCTAGACGAGGTCCTGCTCGCGGATCCCGAAGGAGGGATGACGCAGACGGCACAGCGCTAGCTTCTCCAGCTGGCGGATGCGCTCTCGGGTGAGGTTGAACTCGTCGCCGATCTCTTCAAGGGTGCGGGGCACCCCGTCGAGGAATCCGTAACGCAGAGCCAGGATCCGGCCCTCACGATCGGGGAGGCGGGAGATGGAACGGCGCAGGCTGTCGGCGATGTCGCCCTCTTCGGTGACCCGGACCGGATCGACCGCATCCTCGTCCTCGATGAAGTCGCCCAACTGGGCGCCGTCCTCGCCGACCGGCTGCTCCAGGGATACGGTGTCCGCCACGCCCAGAGCGAGTTCGACCTTGTCCACGGTGACCCCGGCCTCTTCGGCGATCTCGTGGGGCTTGGGGTCACGCCCCAGCTCGGCCTTGAGGCTCGCCTGGGCGGCACGGACCGCGGCCAGGGTGTCATGGAGATGCACCGGGATGCGCACGGTGCGCGACTTGTCGGCAATCGCCCGGGTGATCGCCTGGCGAATCCACCACGTGGCGTAGGTGGAGAACTTGAAACCCTTGCGCCAGTCGAACTTCTCCACGGCGCGGATCAGCCCGAGGTTGCCCTCCTGGATGAGATCGAGGAAGTCGATGCCGGAGGTGTTGGCGTAGCGACGGGCGTTGGCGACCACGAGGCGGAGGTTGGCGGTAAGGAAGTCGTCCTTGGCCTGCATGCCGAGGCGCTTGAGGCGCTTCAGCTCGACCTCCTGGGCCTTGCCCTTGAAGTCGCGCTTCTCCAGCCGGACCGCGGCCTCTTCGCCGGCCTCGATCTTCTGGGCGAACTCCACCTCGAGTTCGGCGGTGAGCAGCTCGTATTCGCCGATCGCGGTGAGGTACTGGCTGACCAGGTCCGTGGTCAGCCGTCCACGCTCGTCGGTCAGCTTGCTGCGATCCCGCTCACGTCGCGTCTTGGCGACAGCCATAGGCGTCGGTGTCCTCTCGGTGGGTCTGGAAGTGGTCGGGCGGGGGTCGGCCACCATGTGAAACGTTTCACAAAGGCGGGGTCTCGCCCACTATGTCATAGGCCACCTCCTTTGGGAACCCCCGAATCGGGAAACAATTCCCGTTCCGAGCGGGACCCTCACTACTGGAAGGAGAACGACCCCAGGACCCGCGCCACCACCCCGGGAAGGGCCTCGAGAGCATCCAGTATCTGGAACATGGCCACCCGTGCCCTTCCCCAGGTCGAACACCGCCACGAAGAACGAACTGGCCCCACGGGGCGCTACGCCCCCGAGCTCATCGCTCTGAGCTTCTGAGCTTCTGCAACCATCGGCCGATGCCGGATCGCAACCGCCTCGGGGAGGCCGCCAGCCCCTACCTGCTACAGCACGCCTCCAACCCGGTCCATTGGCAGGAGTGGGGTGCGGAGGCGTTCGCCGCGGCTCGAGAGCGTGGGGTCCCGGTGCTGCTGTCGGTCGGCTACGCCACCTGCCACTGGTGCCACGTCATGGCTCACGAGTCCTTCGAGGATCCGGCGATAGCCGATCTCATGAACCGTTGGTTCGTGAGCATCAAGGTGGACCGTGAGGAGCGCCCCGACGTCGACCGGATCTACATGGACGCGGTGCAGATGATGACCGGACGGGGGGGATGGCCGATGACCGTGTTCCTCACCCCAGACGGCGAGCCGTTCTATGCGGGCACCTATTACCCACCCGATGACCGACCCGGGCACCCCTCGTTTCGGAGGGTGCTCACCGCAATCCACGAGGCGTGGGACGACCGCCGCGGTGACCTCGAAGAGCAAGGCCACCGGTTGGCGGAGAGCATTGCGATCGCACCGGCTGCGGCGACGCACCTCCCCGACACCGACGCGCTGGAGGAGGCGTACCGGCAGATGGCGGCTCGCTTCGATCCCCGTTTCGGCGGATTCGGCGGCGCTCCGAAGTTCCCCCAGGCTCCCACCCTGGAGTTCTTGCTCCGGATCACCGGTGAGTCGTGGGCTCCCCGGGCGGGCGAGATGTTGGCGGCGACACTGCAAGCGATGGCGGGTGGCGGGATCCGCGACCACATCGGCGGCGGCTTCGCCCGCTACTCGGTGGACGTCGCCTGGACCGTGCCGCACTTCGAGAAGATGCTCTACGACAACGCCCAACTGCTGCGGCTGTACGCCCATGCCTCCACGGTGGTCGGCGACGCCGCACTCGGTGCGGTGGCTGCGGAGATCGGCAGATACCTTCTCGCCGATCTCCTCCTGCCGGGAGGTGGCTTCGCCTCCGGAGAGGACGCCGACTCCGAGGGTGCGGAGGGCACCTTCTACGTCTTTCGGTCTGATGACGTGGTCGCTGCCGCCCGAGGGTCTGCGGCCGCCGTGGCCGCTCTCGGGGTGACCACGGAAGGCAACTTCGAGGGGGCCAACGTGCTTACCCGGCGCGCCTGGAGCGCCGAGCCCTCCGAGCTGCGCCAGTCGGTCGATGCGACCCTGGCGGAGCTGGGACGGATCCGGTCCACCCGCCCTCGGCCACAGCGCGACGACAAGGTCATCGCCGCCTGGAACGGGCTGGCGATTCGCGCCCTGGCCGAGGCCGCCATCCCGTTGGGAGAACCCGGACTGCTTGGCGCTGCCATCGACGCCGCCGGATTCGTGCTCGGGATCCTGCGAGACGAGTCGGGTCGGCTGCACCGCTCCTGGCGGGCGGGCCGGCTCGGGCCAGAGGGTTTCTGCGACGACTACGCCGCCATGGCACTCGCCTGCTTGGCGCTCTATCAGGCCACCGGAGACGAAACCTGGTTCGTCGCCGGGGCCGAGCTGGGTCGGGAAATGGTGGCACGATTCGCCGATCCCGACGGACCCGGCTTCTTCGCCACCTCCCACGACGCCGAACCGCTGATCGCCCGCCCCCTGAACCTGTTCGATCTCCCCACACCGTCGGACAATGCCCTCGCCGCGGAGGTGCTGCTCCACCTTGCGGCCTTCACCGGCGAGTCGGAGTGGTGGGACCGCCTCGACCGAACCCTGCGACTCGGCGTGGGACTCGCCGCCGGACACCCCGAGGGGGCGGCGCACCACCTGGCGGTGCTGCACACCCGCCTGGCCCCGCCGCTGGAGGTGGCGATCGCCGGCCCAACACCCGGGCCACTTCTCGCCGTCGTGCAAGCGATATATCAGCCTCGCGTCTTTCTCGCACTCGGTGACGGCAGCGGAGTCTCGGCGGTGCCGCTGCTGGCGGAGCGCATCCCCCAACCGCCGGGCGCAACGGGTGCCTTCGTGTGTCGGGGGTTCGTGTGCGATCGCCCCACGAGTGACCCCGACGTACTTCGCCGCCTCCTGAGCTGACCCTGCGGTGACCGCCCTACATTTACGGGGTGAATGGCAGCGGATCGGTGGTGCGCCGCGCCGTGGTGGTGATCGTGATTGTCGCCAGCGCGGTGTTCGGATGGACCGCGCTCCGGGTATGGGGTGCGTGGCAGGACGTCACCCGGGTGTCGTTCGACCCCGGATCGGCCCGCGAGGCCCTGGGACCTGGCGCCAGCCCGACCACCGTCGCGGGACCGACGACCACCACCGAGGGTCAGAACCCGGGCACGGTGGCCCCGACCACCACCACCACCCTGCCTCCCAACCCCGTACACAACGACGACGACCTTCGAGCGTTCCTCATCATCGGCAGCGACGAGCGCAGCCCCGACGACGCCTCCCGCCGCGCCGACGCCATCCTGCTCTTCCTGCTCCCCAAAGACCCGGACTCTGCGGTTCTGGTCTCCATCCCGCGCGATCTCTACCTCCACAACCCCTGTACCGGGGGCATGAGCCGGATCAACGCCAACCTCAACGGATGCGGCACCCGGGCCACCGGACCAGAGCAACTCGCCATCGCCGTGGAGGACTTCACCGGACTCGCCATCGACCACTTCGTCCTGTTCACCTTCGAGGGGTTTCGCAACGTGGTGAATCGAGTGGGTGGGGTGCAGATCTGCACCCCGGTTGCAGTGCGCGACGCCAGGGTCGGCCCGATTCCGCTCGACCTGCCCGCGGGATGCACCATCGCCAACGGCGATCAGACCCTGGCCTGGGTCCGCTCCCGCCACACCGAGGGCTTCGTCGACGGGTCGTGGGTGTCATTGGCTTCCAGCGACCTGGTCCGCAATCAGCGCCAGCAGGAGGTTCTGCTTGAGGCCATGCAGCGCCTTGCCGGGATGCGAGACATTTCGGAGTTGACGGCGCTGGCGGAGGAACTCGCCGACGAGTTCACCATCGACCACCGGCTCACGCTGGGCAACGCCATCGCCACGGCTTGGGGACTGCGCTCGATCGATCTCGCGACCATCGCCCGCCCCGTCATCCCGGTGGCAGACCTGGTCACCGAGGACGGGGCGGCGGTGCTGGTGCCCCGGGCGGCGTTCTCCACCGTCGTCATCGAGGTCGCCCCCGGGATGGCGCCCTACTTCTCCTGAGCGGCCTGCCACACCCACAGAGCGAGTCCCCTAGGGGGTGGCCGAATGGGTTCGCCCCGGAATCAGGTTTCGGCTTGTGGCAAGCCGAAACCTGATGGAGTCCGCGACCCATTCGCTCACCCCCTTAGGATGACGTTCGCCGAGGAGAACGGACCAATGGATCGAGACACGACCGGCGGGCCGCAACGAGGAGATCCATTCCCCTCGTTCGATCCCGAATTCGAACCCCGTTCCCGGGCGATGGCGGCGCGCCCCCGGGGATCCGGCCCGCGGCGTCCCCCCAAGGAGCAGCCCAATCCCTGGCTGGTAGGTCTGGCACTCGCCCTCGTCCTGGTGACCGTCGGGGTCATCGCCTTCGGCCTGATGCACGGCGGCGGCTCGGGTGATGGGACCGCCGCTCCCACCACGGTGACCACTGCTCCGGGTACCGACACCAGCACCACGCTGCCCGGACAGACCACGATCCCGGGAGCCACCACCACCATCACGCTGCCCGGCGGCGGGGTCGTCGCCGGCCCCATCGAATCCATCGGAGATCCGATCCCGATCAGCGACCTCACCTTGACCTCGGACGACATCGGACCCCTCGACTTCGGGGCCGACGGTGATGAAGTCCTCGGTCGGCTCGTCGCCACCTTCGGCCAGCCGACTGACGACATCGGCTTCATCGTCGGCTCCGGAAGCTTTGGCGAGTGCCCCGGCTGGTCGATCCGGGTGGTGCGCTGGGGCCCGCTCAACATCGTTGTGCGCGGCGAGCCCGGAGACTCCTCGTTCGTGTCGTACCGCCTCGATCTGCGTTACGGCGGCATCTCGTCGCCAACTCGCGACATCGCCACCCTCTCGGGACTGCGGGTCATGGACACGGTCGCCGAATTGGAGGCGACCTACTCGGCCTATCACGTCGAGTACGTGGTGGAACAGGATGTCGGACTCACCTTCCAACTCAAGCTGTCTCCCAACGACAGCGTGCTGCTGTGGGGTCCGGTCGACTCCCAGGCCGATGATGCCCTGGTCACCGGGATCTATTCGCCCGACAGCTGCGACCAGACCTCCAACCCCACTCCCACCACCACCACAACGACACCCTGACCGGGATGGACCTGACGCCGCTGCTGCAGTTCGCCCACCAGGGCGGCTGGGACGAACTGCTCTGGTTCGCCGCACCGATCCTGGCGGTGTTCGCCTGGGTGCGCTGGGCGGAGCGCAAGTCCCGGACCCGCGCCCTGCAGCACCCATCCGTCGGGGAGGAACCCGGGGTGGCGGAGACCGGTCCTACACTCCCCGCCCACGCCCCCGACTCGAGGAAGCCGTGACCCGACGCACCATCGCCGCCGCAGCCACCGGAGCCATCGTCGGCGGCTTTCTCGGCTTGATCGCCTTCGCCCTCGGGGCGGCTCGACTCGTCGACGGCGGCCTGGCCGTGCTCGACGGCGACACCGGACCCACCGGCGCGGTGATCGCGGTCACCCAAGCGGGGCTATATCTCTTCGTCTCGATTGCCGGTGCCGTCGCCGGGGCGATACTGGCCACGATCGGATATGCCGTCGGAAACCAGTCCGACCCATCAGGTCGCCGCTACCCCCTTGGGCCGATCGCGGCTCTCGGTGCTGCTATCGGAGCACCAACCGCCTTTGCTGCAGCCCGGGCTGCCTTCGGCCTGGCAAGCGACATCGTCGACAAGACGGTGGTGGTGAGCGGATTCCGCGCCGGGCTATGCGGCCTGATCGCCGGGGCCGCGACGGGCACGGTCATCGCCGCGGCGATGGAGCGCCTGTCTCGGCCCGAGACGATCGGGTTCGAGGGTGCCGCCGTCCCCCGGTCCTTTGGGCGCTTCGTGCGCGACGCCGTCGCCGCCGTGGGTCTTCCCGCGGTCGGTCTCGCCGTCGCAGCTGCGCTGGTATTCGGGCTCAGTCGGATCCTGCTCGCCGCGGAGGGGACCACTGCCCTCTTCGTGTTCGGCGGGGCGGCCGCACTGGTGCTCTTCGGCACCGCCCTGATCTCGGTGCTCCCCCGACGCAAGCGCTGAGCGAACCAGTTCAGAGTTCGGAGTTTGGAGTTCAGAGTTTGGAGTTCAGCTCCGGACTCCAAACTCTCAACTCTCTTAGGGGGCGTCGGACAGAGCCACCGCCACCAGGACCCCGGAGCGTTCCTCGTACACCACCCGGACCGGGACCCCGGTGCGGAGATGCTCGGTGAGGTGCGACAACGGGGTGCCGTCCTCAAACCGCTCCAGCGCCGGATCGGGTACGAATGAGCGCCGTTCCCCGGTCCCGATGACCAATTCGAATCCGGCAACGCCCGACAGGCCTCCGTCGACCGCCACCACAACCCCATCGACCGCGTGCTGCGGGCCGCTGCATGCCGCCACCGCTGCCAACGCCGCGACGACGAATACAAGTCTCACGGAGTCACCGCAAGGCGCTCCCGCTTCGTGCGCCGCTCTTCCTCGCCGGCCCATCTGAAGAAGACGACGGTGATCACCAGCCATAGGATCGCCCCGCCGCCGATCTTCATGATCAGACCGGCAACGCGTTGGTCCTGCAGCACCCCGATTCCCCACAGTCGGACGGTGCCCTCGTAGGCGGAATACACCGGCTCGGTGGCGAAGGTGAGAAACGATGCCGGAATCAGTGGCACCAGAGATTGCAGGAACAGATATCCCATGGTCGCCGGAGGAGACAGCCGGCCGAGCTCGGGCAGCGGACCGAGTATCGGCCACCACATCAGGAACGCCGGAACCACCACGATCACATGGGCAAGAAGGTGGAAGGCCGCCCCGTCGAGCATCCCGGCGACCACACCGGGGGCGTGGAGCCAGGCGAGGGCGGCGTTGAACAGCAGCAACGCCACCAGCGGGCGGGTGAGCACGCGCAGCACCGGAAGCACCGGCCGCAACAGGTGGCGCAACAGCCACTGCGGAGTCCCTTTGATGAGGGCCGGCGGCATCACGAAGGTGAGCACGAGGTGCTGCACCATGTGCACGCTGTAAAGGCTGCGCTCTGCGATGTCGTGCAAGGGCCACCACTCGAAGGCCAGGTAGGCGATCACCCCGGTGCTGAACCAGGCGATCTGTCGCCGGGTCACGGCCGGTTCGCCGCGGGGAGCCAAACGCGGTCCAAGCACCCACACTCCATACCAGTAGCCCCACACCAGGGCGACGACTACGCCGAGGACTTCGGGGTGGAGGTGGAACGGGAAGGCGTCCAGGCCGACGCTCACCGCGTCATCCGATCAGGACGCCGAAGCTGAGCAGCACCGCGCCGAAAAGGATCGGAGCGGCCACCACCCCGACATAGAACAGCTTGCGGTAGATCGGGGCGTCGAATCGCAGGTGCATGTACCACCCGACGACGATGAAGAACTTGGCGGCGGCCATCACCAGGAGCAGCGGCGCCGAGGCGACGTCGAGAAAGTCGATGTAGGTGACCGCAACCTCGGCCCCGGTGATCGCCGCCAGGATCACCGCGATGATCCAGTAATCCCGGGGGCGGGGATGGGGGCGATGAGCGGTGGCTGGGCTCATGGTCACACCTGGAGCAGATAGACGACGGTGAAGATCACGATCCACACGATGTCGACGAAGTGCCAGTACAGCCCCACGAGCTCGACGTCCATGCCGGCACCGGGGCGCCACTTGCCGGTGTACGACATCAGCGCGGTCACCAGCAGCATGAGCACTCCGACCGCGACGTGCGCGCCGTGGAACGAGGTGAGCACGAAGAACGAGGATCCGAACGGACTGGAGGTGACCGTGAGGCCGTGGTCCACGAACTCGGTGAACTCGAACACCTGGCCGGCCAGGAACGTCATGCCCAAAAGCGCGGTGGCCACCAGCCACTGACGCATCTGCCGCCAGTCCTGGCGTACCGACGAGTGGTGTGCCAGCACCATGGTCAGCGACGACATCAGGAGGATGAAAGACGACACCGAGGTGAAGGGGATGTCGAAGATTTCCGCCGCGGTCGGCCCGTCGGCGGTGCGGGTCCGGTACAGCAAGAACGTGGAGATCAGGGTCCCAAAGAAGAGGCACTCCGAGCCGAGGAACACCCACATCGCCACCTTGCGGATGTGGGCGGGATCGTGAGCGTGCTGCTCGGGGTCGTGGGTGGTGACGCTCATCCGTGCTCCTCGCGGGTCAGCGGTTCCAGCGACCAGCCGAACAGACCCCACAGCGTGACCACCGCTCCGGCGCCCACGGCCACGAGGCCCCAGGGCAGATACACCAGGCCGAACAGCATCACCAGGACCCCGCCGGCCGCCAGGGCCGGATAGAACGACGGGGAGGGGAGATGGATCGACTCGTCGGCCGGAGCCGCGATCGGCATATCGGTGCGGGGCACGGCGTTGCCGTCGGCGTCCTCGGCGTACTTGCGATGCCAGAAGTCGTCCTCGGAGTGCACCACCGGGACCACGTCGAAATTGTGCTCCGGGGGCGGCGAGCTGATCGTCCACTCCAGGGTGCGGCCGTCCCACGGGTCGTTGCCGGCGATCGCACCGTGGCGGGCGGTGCGCCACCAGTTGATGAGAAACAGCAGCACCGAGAGCGCAATGGTGAACGCCCCGATCGTCGCCACCAGGTTCCATAGGTCGAGACCGAGGCCCTCGGAGTAGCGGTAGGTACGGCGGGGCATCCCGTTGAGACCGAGAACGTGCATGGGGCCGAAGGTGAGGTTCATTCCCAGGAACATCAGCCAGAAATGCCACTTGCCAAGGCGCTCGTCCAACAGACGGCCGGTGATCTTGGGCCACCAGTAGTAGACGCCGGAGAACAACCCGAACACCGCCCCCCCGAACAGCACGTAGTGGAAGTGGGCCACTACGTAATAGGTGTCGTGCTGCTGGCTGTCGGCCGGTGCGATCGAGTGGGTCACCCCCGACAGCCCGCCGATCACGAATAGGAAGATGAACCCGAGCGAGAAGAGCATCGGGGTCGTGAGACGCAGTGACCCGCCCCAGATGGTGCCCAGCCAGTTGAAGATCTTCACGCCGGTGGGGACCGCAATGAACATCGTGGTGAGGGCGAAGGCTGCTTCGGCCACCGGCCCCAGACCGGCGGTGAACATGTGGTGAGCCCAAACCCCGAAGCCCATGAACCCGATGGCGATTCCGGAGAAGATCACGAAGGATCGCCCGAAGAGCGGTTTACGGCTGAAGGTGGGCAGCACCTCGGACACGATGCCCATCGCCGGAAGGATGAGCACGTATACCTCGGGGTGGCCGAACAGCCAGAAGAGGTGCTGCCACAGCACCGGGTCCCCACCCCCGGCGGCGTCGAAGAACGCCGTGCCCAGGTTGCGGTCGAGGAATACCTGGAAGAGGCCGATCGTGATGATGGGGAGCGAGAAGAGCAGGAGGAACGACACCACCGTTGCCATCCAGGCGAAAACCGGCATCCGCATCAGCGACATGCCCGGCGCCCGCAATGTGAGGACGGTGGTGATGAAGTTCACCGACGACAACACCGAGGCAAGCCCGAGCACCTGCAGTCCCAGAGCCCAGTAGTCCATTCGGACCACCTCCGGGACCTGGGTTGACAGCGGGGCATAACCGAACCATCCGCCGTCGGGGGCGCCGCCGACAAAGAACGAGGTGGTGAGGAACACTCCGCCGGCGAGCAACAACCAGTATGAGAAAGCGTTGAGTCGGGGGAAGGCGACGTCGCGCGCTCCGATCAGAAGGGGCAGGAAGTAGTTGGTGAACGCCGCTGCCGCTGGCATCACCACCAGGAACACCATGGTGGTGGCGTGCATCGTGAACAGCTGGTTGTAGGCGTCGGCGCTGAGCAGCTCCCCGTTGGGGGTGGCGAGCTGAAGACGGATGAACAGGGCCTCCACTCCGCCGACGATGAAGAACAGCATCGCGGTTGCCCCGTAGAGCAGTCCGATCTTCTTGTGATCGGTCGTGGTCAGCCACCCCCACAGGCCGCGTGAATGCGGGGCCGGGGAAGTGTGCTCAGCAGGGCGGGCGAGAGTCTCGGTCACTGCAGTGTCCCCAGGAAGGCGATCAATTCGTCGATCTGCTGCTCCGTGAGACCGAGGTCGGGCATCCCCAGCACCCTGCCGTCCTCGAGATCGTTGCGCTCCGGGGTCATCGGCTTGAGCGATGACGGGTTGCGCAGCCACTGCCGGAGGTGGTCCTCGGTGTTGTCGAGCGTGGCCCCACCGAATGAGGTGCGGGTGGCGAAGTGGGTGAGGTTGGGAGCGAGTTGGGCAGTGGCCGCGGTGCCACTGATCGCATGACACGAGGTGCATTGCACCTGGAACGTCTCCCACCCTGCCAGCGCCGCACCCGCGGTGGGCACGGTCGCCGGCTGCATCTGGGCCGTCGCCCAAGCCTCGAACTCCTCCGGGGTCTGGGCGAAGACCCGCTGACGCATGTCGGCGTGGGCCAGGCCGCAGAACTCGGCACACTGGCCGATGTAGGTGCCCGGGGCGTCGGCCTCCATCAGGATGTGGGTCTCTCGGCCCGGGACCGCGTCACGCTTCCCGCTGAGTCGGGGCACCCAGAACGAGTGGATCACGTCGGCAGACGTCAGCGTGAGGTACACGGTGCGTCCCACCGGGATGTGCATCTCGTTGGCGGTGCTGAATCCGTAGTCCGGGTAGCGAAACTCCCACCACCACTGGTGCCCGATCACCTCGATCTCCAGGGCATGGTCCTCGGGGTCCGGCGCCGAACGGATTTCGAACAGGGTCGAGATGGTGGGAACGGCCACGGCGGCGAGCAGCACCGCGGGCACGATGGTCCAGGCGATCTCCAGCCGGGTGTTGCCGTGGAGCTGCTTGACCTGGCGTTGCTTGCCCCGACGCTCCCGGAAGCGGAGCACGATGAAGACCAAAGCCAGCGAAACCAGGACGAAGATCGCGGTGGCGATCCAGAACACCATCCAGAACAGCGAATCGACCTTCTCCGCCACCGGTCCTGCCGGGTTCAGGGAGTTTTGCGGAACGTCACCAACGAGCCCTAGATCTTCTCGGGCGAGGTTGGTCGGATCATCACCGGCGCAGGCTCCGAGAGTGAGCCCGGCAACCAGCACGAGCAGCAGCGCATGGCGGAAACGCGCCGAACCCTTGTGAAATAGCTCGAACACCGAGTCTCCGCTCCTCCGAAACTGGCGGCGGGGATGGTAACTCGCAGCGGAGGCACCGGCGCAATCATCTCCCACGCGGCGTTACGGCTCAGGGTGTGAGCGAATCCTCACCCCTCGAGGGCTGCGGCGATCTCGGCGGCGTCCACCACCCCTTCGAAGCGGGCAACGACTATGCCGGCGGCGTCGACGACGAACACCCACGGCTCGGTCGGGATCCCCCACTCGATCACCGCAGGAACCGTCTCGATGTTCTGCGGGTCGTCGAGGTTGGTGAACACCTCGACGTGCAGGAAGTTCACCTCGGGGAAGTCCGGCTTGATCGCCAGGATGTGGTCCAGGGTCGGTCCGCAGATGGCGGTCTGGCAAAACTTCGGGGTGGCGAACACGATCACCGATGGTCGGCCCGAGGTGACCGCCTCGGCGATGCTCATCTGATACATCGACGGATCGGGATCGTCGGCGGAGGTGATCTCCTCCAGGGGAGCGTCGTGGATGGTGGCGCTGTCGGACTGCGGGGCGGGCTCACCGATGGCGATCGTGAGGGGGAACTCCTGCACCTGGATCGCAAAGTCGGCCAGCGCCGGGCCCGTCTGTGGTCGCACCGAGACCACCCAGATCCCGGGCACGTCGAAATCGAAGGTCGCCCGGTAGAGACCGCTCACGTCGGGGATGGCCCAGATGAACCCGGCTTCGACCGATTGCCGCTGGAACTCGCGGCCCTGCAGCCAGACATCGATGGTCACCGGGATGTCGGGCTTGGGAAGCCGGGCGCCATTCGGGTCGGACACCGCCACCAGAAGACGGTCGGTGCCCACCGCCAGGTCGCTCGATGCGGCGAATCCAAACGCATCGGGGGGAAAGGCGCCGGTGCTGGCCGCGCTCGTGGTGGTGGCCGCCCCGCCGTCGCCGCAGGCGGCAAGGACGAGCAGCGAGGCGAGCAAGGCGGGGATGAAACGACGCACGGGATGCGAGGGTAGATGCGAGTTGCCGGTTACCAGTTACCAGCCAGAAGTTCAGAGTTGAGAGTTCAGAGTTTGGAGTCAGAGTCTGAACTCCAAACTTTGAACTCCAAACTCCAAACTCTCATCAGACCACCCTGTTCTCCCACTCCCCCGTGCCGTCGAACGCCGCCAGGTTGCGGGCGAACAGGGCGGCGAGGCGCTCGCCGTACTTGGGCGAGGAGCCTGCCATGTGCGGCGAGATCACCACCCCGGGGAGGGTCCACAGCGGGGAGTCCGCCGGCAACGGCTCAATCGCGAACACGTCGAGCGCCGCACCGGCCAGCACCCCGTCCTGCATCGCCGCGATCAATGCCGCCTCGTCGATCACTGCGCCCCGGCCGACGTTGACCAGCCACCCGCCGCGCAGCGCTTCGAGTTCATCGCGGCCCACCAGATGGCGGGTGCCCTCGCCGCCGGGAAGGGTGATGATCACCGCGTCGGCTCGGACGAACACCTCCCCGGTCCGC
>CAYTTU010000015.1:0-6434 GCA_964440905.1 uncultured Acidimicrobiia bacterium
GAGGTCAGTCGCAGTAAGCGATATCGACGGCGTCGAGGAACCGCCCGGTGTCGGCTGCCTGGTCGTTCGAACAAAGTCGGGAGTTCGCATGGAGCTACGCGGCGTTCCTGATAGGGGCCCCCGTCGTCACCATACAAATGACCTCGGGGTGAGATTGATACACGAAGGCATTACCGGGGTACCGACGTAGTCACGGGTGTAGAACCCTCGGTTTCATCGACTGAACCATCCGGATTCTTAGAGACTCCCGAGCTGTAAGGGGTCTGTTGCAAGTAAGCCCCTCGGGTGTCAAACTCGGGCGGGAGCCCCCAAGGATCAAGGTCCGCTCTCTCCTTGTGTCCAGGTGTCCATCAGACTCGGGACAACCTCGACCCTTAGCCATGACCCGGCACATGTCCCCCTCCCTACACTCGACCCATGCCTCACCTGCTCGACACCGATCCCGCTGCGGTCGCTGCCGCCCTGGCCGGCCAGGGCTATCTCGCCGACGATCGCATCGCCCAGGTGGTGTTTCTCGCCGCCCGTCTCGACAAGCCGATCCTTGCCGAGGGCCCTGCCGGGGTGGGTAAGACCGAATTGGCCAAGGCGGTCGCCGGCGCAATGGGACGGCCGCTGGTGCGGCTGCAGTGCTACGAGGGCCTCGACGAGTCCAAGGCCCTGTACGAGTGGAACTACCGCAAGCAACTGCTGCGCCTCCAGGCGGATCAGGGCAAGGAATGGGCCGAGGTCGAGGCGGACATCTTCACCGAGGACTTCCTGCTCGCCCGCCCCCTCATGGAGGCGATCCGCTCCCCGGAGCCGGTGGTGCTGCTGATCGACGAGGTCGACCGCCTCGAGGTGGAGACCGAGGCGCTGCTGCTCGAGGTGCTCAGCGACTTCCAGGTGTCGATTCCGGAGCTGGGCACGATCCGTGCCGCCAGCACACCGTTCGTGGTGCTCACCTCCAACAACACCCGGGAACTGTCCGAGGCGCTCAAGCGGCGCTGCCTGTTCCTCCACATCGGATATCCGTCGGTGGAGCGGGAGCGCGACATCCTCCTCGCCCGGGTCCCCGGGCTGCAGCCCGCCCTGGCGGAGCGGGTGGCGCGGTTGGTGGCGACGATCCGCGCCAAGGCGGTGCGCAAACCTCCTTCGGTGAGTGAGTCGATCGATTGGGTGCGCACCCTGATCGCCCTCGGGGTGGGTGACCCGGATCGGGAGGTGGTGGAGCAGACCCTGCACGTGCTCCTCAAGCACCAGGCCGACATCGACCGGGTCACCCGGGAACTCGCCGCCGCCGGGGGCTAGCGATGGACTTTCTCACCCGGTTCGTGGGCGAACTGCGTGCGGTGGGGATCCCGGTGTCGATGGTGGAGGCGATCGATGCCGCCCAGGCGCTGGAGCACGTCGACCTGGCGTCGCGGCCCATGGTCAAGTCGGCGCTGGGGGCGACGCTGGTCAAGAACGCCCGTCACGCCGCCGCCTTTGACATCGCCTTCGAGGCATACTTTTCGTTGCTCGGTCCTGCGGTCGGTTCCGCTGAGGAGCTGGGGCGGCGCGCCTCCGACATGGAGATGGTGGGCACCGGGTCGGGGAGCGGCGGCGCCGCGGATATCGAAGCCCTGCTCGAGGCGCTGTTTCGGGCGCTGCGTGACGGCGACCAGGGTCTGCTGGGAGCGGTGGCCCGCGAGGCGGTGCTGCGACTCGCCGGGATGGAGCCGGGGCGTCCCGTGGGCGGCGCCTATTACCTCTATCGGGTGCTGCGGCACTTCGAGATGGACGACCTGCAGTCCCGTCTCGTCGAAGAACTCGCCCCGGGACCGGGGGAGTTCGACCACCGCCTCGGTGACGACGAGGCGCAGCGCCGCCTCGAGGAGTTCCGCCAGGCGCTGCGCGACGAGATCTCGCGCCGTCTGGTGGCCGATCGTGGCGCCGAGGCGGTGGCCCGCACCCTGCGCCGCCCTCTGGTGGAGGATCTCGATCTCTCCACCGCCACCCGCGACGATCTCGCTGCCATCGAGGCGGTGATCCATCCGCTGACCCGCAAGCTGGCCACCCGGATGGCCCGGCGCCGCCGCCACGGAAAGCAGGGCCGGCTCGACGTGCGCCGCACCGTGCGGCGGTCGCTCTCCACCGGGGGGGTGCCGATCGATCCCCGGTTCCGCCGCCCCCGGCCGGGGCGACCCGACGTGGTGATCCTCGCCGACGTCTCCGGTTCGGTGGCCACCTTCGCCCGCTTCACCATGCAGGTGGTGTTCGCCCTCTCGGGGCAGTTCCGCCGGGTGCGCTCTTTTGCCTTCATCGACGCCATCGACGAGGTCACCGACTTCTTCGGGCCTGGAGCCGACTTCACCGAGGCGATGCGCCGCATCGGCACCGAGGCCGGGGTGGTGTGGCTCGACGGGCACAGCGACTACGGCAACTCCTTCAAGGGTTTCACCATCCGCTTTGCCGAGGCGATCACTCCCAAGACCACCGTGATCGTCACCGGGGATGCCCGTACCAACTACCACGAGCCCAATGTGGCCGCTCTGGGGGAGATCGCCGCCAGCGCCCGGGCGCTGTACTGGCTCAACCCCGAGTCCTCCCGCTACTGGGATACCGGCGACTCGGTGATGGGGGCCTACGGGGCGGTGTGCGACGAGGTCCACGAGGTCCGCAACCTGCGCCAGCTGTCCGCTTTCGTGGAGCGGGTTGCCCTGCCGGTATCCCGCCCGGTGCGGCGCCAGGTCTGATAGGAGTCCTCAAGGGGAGCCGAAAGCGGTCCGATATATCAGATGTATGGCTCATCGCGTGCTGGTCGTCGAAGACTCCGCTGTCATCCAACGGCTCATCGCCGTGTGCCTCCGCCCCGCCGGTGTCGAGGTGGAGGCCCGTGGCGACGGGCCCACCGGACTCGAGGCCGCTCTCACCACCGGTCCGGATCTGATGATTCTCGACGTCGGCCTGCCCCGAATGGATGGGTGGGAGGTGCTGGAGCGGATCCGCAACGACGAGCGCACCCGCTCGATGAAGGTGTTGGTGCTCACCGCCCACGCCCAGGAGGAGACCCGGGAGCGGGCCGATCGCGGCGGCGCCGATGCCTTTCTCACCAAGCCGTTCCGTCCCGACGACCTGCGTTCGGTGGTGCTCGGCCTACTCGCCGACGCCGACGCCGCCACCGCCGCCACCGCCTGAACGAGGGACTTCCCCTCCACATCTCTCTTCGATAGCGTCCCGGGTGGCGCCGCGCCCCCGGATGCCTCTTCAAGTCGCCTTGCTACTCCCATGTCTGCTCGCCGCTCCGGTATCGGGGCCGGTGGTGGCCGGGTTCGCCCCGCAGGGGTACTACGGGGGGCACTGGGGGGTCGACCTGGCGGTCCCCGTGGGGACTCCTGTCGGCGCCTCGGCGGCGGGAACGGTCACCTTTGCCGGGTCGGTCGCCGGGATGCTCACCGTCACCGTCAATCACGGTGGTGTGGTCCGCACCTCGTACTCCTACCTGAGTGCGGTGGCAGTGTCTGCGGGTGACCGGGTGTCCCGGGGGACCGTGGTCGGGGCCTCAGGGATGGATCACGATCGCCTCGCGGTGCATTGGTCGCTGCGGGTGGGAGACCGCTACCTCGATCCCCGCGCCGTGTGCCGGCTCTCGGGAGATCCCGCCCCGGCGGTGCGCCTCGCCGCCATCGCCCCCTATCGTGGATCGGGTGCGACGCGGCATCCTCGGCGGAACCTTCGATCCACCCCACTTCGCCCATCTCGTCGCCGGCGAGGCCGCCTATCAGCAGCTCGGTCTCGATGTGGTCACGTTCGTCCCCGCCGGCGTACCGTGGCAGAAGGCCGGCGCCGGGGTGACCCCCGCCGAGGATCGCTGGGAGATGACCCGGCTCGCCGTCGCCGGGGTCGAGTACTTCGAACCCGATGACCGCGAGGTGCGCCGCGACGGGTGGACCTACACCGCCGACACCCTCTCCGAGTTCGCCGGCGACGAGTGCTGGCTCATCGTCGGCGCCGACGTCGCCGCGAAGATCCCCACCTGGCATCGTGCCGCCGAGGTCCTCGCCGCGGCTCGGGTGGCGGCGATGCCCCGTCCCGGGACCACCCGGGCCGCGGTCGCCGCCGCCGGGGTCGATGCGGTGTGGCTCGACGTCCCCGAGATCGACCTCAGCGGGACCATGTTGCGGGAGCGCCGCCGCCGCGGTCACAGCATCCGGTTCTTCGTCCCCGAGGCGGTGTATCGGTATGTGGAGGAGGAGGGGCTGTACCGGGATCAGCTGACAGCTGGTGGCTGACAGCTCAGAGCTAGGGGTTTGGCATTAGGGGTTAGGGTCGCGCGGTCAGGGACGGATCGGGACTCCAGTCTCTGGCCTCCGGTCTCCGGTTCGGGTATCGGGTGTCGGGCATCGGGTATCGGGTTGCGGTCTCCTAATATCCCCGGGAACCAGCACCCGCGGAGAGGGATCACCTATCTCACTGCCTTCTGAGACCATCTCGGCCGCCGAGGCGGCTGTCGCCGCCATCGACGCCAAGAAGGGGCTGGGGATCACGGTCCTCGACGTTTCGCGGCTCATCGTGGTCACCGACGTGTTCATCATCGCCACCGGCACCTCCCGGCGCCACGTGCTCACTCTCGCCGAAGCGGTGGAGGACGGATTCGAGGAGACCGGACGGCGTGTATTGCGACGCGAAGGCGTCGAGGACGCCACCTGGCTGCTGCTCGACTTCGGTGACCTCGTACTCCACGTGTTCGATCAGACCACCCGCGACTACTACGACCTGGAGCGCCTCTGGTCGGACGCCCCGCGGATACCGGTGACGGTGAGCGCCGGCTAGGAGCGGGTCTACAATCGGTCGCCCCACGGGGCTGTAGCTCAGTTGGCAGAGCGCTTGCATGGCATGCAAGAGGTCAGGGGTTCAAATCCCCTCAGCTCCACCCGTTGGTCTCCGGGCCCGCCCTTCGGGCCGATCGTCTCGGGGGAGGTTGGCGATGCGCTGGGTCACCCGCACTCATGTCCATGTCGATCGGGTCGCCTGCCCGTGGTTGATCACCCGCTTCATCGACTCCGAAGCCGAGTTCCTCTTCGTCGCCGCTTCCCAGGTGGATGAGGTGGCGGCGGCCGAAGAGGCGACTCCCTTCGACGCCCCCGGGGCCGTCCTGACCCATCGCGGCGACCTGTGCACCTTCGACGTGCTCATCGCCGACTACGGGTTGAAGGATCCGGCTCTGCTGCGCATGGCGCGGATCGTCAATGCCGCCGACACCGACCACCTCGACGCCGATCCCCTCGCTGCCGGACTGGAGGCGATCGCCGTCGGGTACGGGCTGCGTCATCCGGACGATCACGAGAACCTGTTGCGGCAGTTCGAGGTATACGACGCCCTGTACGCCTGGTGCCGCCTGGCGGTCGCCGCAGGGCGGTGACTACCCGGCCCTCGCGTCTCGCCGCCTTCCTCGGTCTGCGCCGCGCCACGGTCGGAGTGCTGCTGGTGGTGGTGCTGGTCGGTTCAGGGGAGCACCTCGCCGAGCGCTTCCTTCCCATCTACCTGCTCGCCCTCGGTGGCGGTCCGATCCTCATTGGTCTGCTCCAGGCGATGGACAACCTGCTCTCCGCCCTGTACTCGTTCCCCGGCGGATACCTCGCCGATCGCATCGGGCCGCGGCGCTCGTTGCTCGTATTCAACCTGGTGGCGATGGCGGGTTACGCCCTGGTGATCGCCATCCCCGCCTGGCCGGCTGTGATCGCCGGGGCGGTGCTGTTCATCTCCTGGTCGGCGGTCTCGGCTCCTGCGACGCTCGGCCTGGTGTACCGGGTGCTGCCCGAGGGCAAACGGACCATGGGGGTGACCATGCACTCCCTCGTGCGCCGGGTGCCGATGGCCCTGGGTCCGCTGCTCGGCGGGGTGTTCATCGCGGTGTGGGGGGAGCGCGACGGGGTGCGCTTCGCCTTTGTCGCCGCCCTGGCACTGGCGCTGGTGGCCCTGGTGGTACAGCAACGGATGATCCCGGTCGATCAGGTGGCGCCCGCGGTGACCGCGATGCGGCCCAGGGCGCTGTTTCGCCGGATGAGTCCGGCGCTGCGCAGCCTGCTGGTGTCCGACATCCTGATCCGATTCTGCGAGCAGATCCCCTACGCCTTCGTGGTGGTGTGGGCGATGAAGACGATCGAGTCACCGGTCACGGCGGTGCAGTTCGGGGTGCTCACCACCATCGAGATGGCCACTGCGGTCCTGGTCTACATCCCGGTGGCCGCCGCCGCCGACCGTCTCACCAAGAAGCCATTCGTTCTCGCCACCTTCGGGTTCTTCACGGTGTTCCCGCTGGTGCTGCTGGTGAGCCGATCGTTCGGGTGGCTGGTGGTGGCCTTCGTGATCCGCGGCCTCAAAGAGTTCGGCGAACCCACCCGCAAGTCGCTGATCATGGACCTTGCGCCCGAGGATGCCCGCTCTGCCACCTTCGGGCTCTACTACCTGATCCG
>CAYTTU010000016.1:0-2976 GCA_964440905.1 uncultured Acidimicrobiia bacterium
GCGAAGCGGTCGGCAGTTCCCACCGCGGCGGTGAGCAGACCGGGGTCCATCGCCGCCACGGTCGTCGCCACTCCGCCGGGCACGATGAGCCGTACTGCCCCGGCACCGAAGTTCAGGGCGGAGCGGGCGGCCAGTACCGCAGCGCCGGCGATGCCCGGGGAGGCCCCCACCACCCCGACCGCACCCGCGGACCACTTGTGGGCGGTACGGGGCCGCGCCGGCACCACGGCATCGGCGTCCTCACAGTGGAACCATTCGGTGGTCTCCCCACTGAGGCCGATGTCGGCCACCTCCACCTCCCCGGACACATCGGGACCGTTCCCGATCAGATGACCGGTCTTGAGGGCGTGGAAAGTGACCGTGCGGGTGGCGCGGAACACCGCACCCGCCGCCAAACCGGTGGCGCCGTCGAGACCGGACGGGAGGTCCACCGCCAGCACCGGGGCGGGGTGCTCGGTCCACGGGATAACCACATCAGGAAGGGTGCCGTGGAATCCAGAGCCGAATAGGGCGTCGATGAGGAGATCGGCGGGTTCGGGACTCCCCAACGGTGAGACTGTCACCCCTTCGTGCATGGCGGCGATGGCGGCGAGGCGCCGCGGTGAGGTGTCCCCCTTGGGGTAGCCGAGGGAGCGCACCGTTACGTCCACCCCGCGGCGGCGCAGGTGGCGCGCCGCCACCCAGCCGTCACCGCCGTTGTTACCGGTGCCGGTGAGGACGATCACCCGGGTGCCGTAGGCAGCCCCCAGGCGCGCGGCGGCTATCCCCACGGCCAGTCCGGCCCGCTCCAACAGCGTCGCCTCCGGCACGGTCGTGATCGCGTCGAGCCGGGCGGACTCGGAAGGGGTGATCACCGGGCGCATGGGTGCGATGGTACGGGGGCGAGCGCTCTCTATCTCCCGTGCCTGGCCTCGTCGCCCGACGCCCGACGCCGTCGCCAGAAACCAGAGGCCGGAGGCTTCCCAATGCCCGATGCCCGATACTCCGAGGCCGGAGGCCGGAATGCGGATCGTGTCCCAACCAGCCGACACCCGGCGATAGTGCCTCGTAGATTGTGGCCGATCACGACCGAGGGGCACCGATGATCGAGCGACCAGTCCGGGCTCTGCTCCTCGGCTTGCTGCTCGCCTCGGCATGCGGCGGCGAAACCGCAGCCACCACCACGCTCACTGCGGCCACGACCACCACCACCGCACCACCGGTCGAGACTACGACCACCACCCTGCCCATCACCACGACCACCGCCCCGCCGACCACCACCACCGAGGCCGAGGGGTTGGGCATCGACGACATCCCACCTGAGTGCGTCGCCGCCATCGTCGCGATGCTGCAGATCTACGAGCCGGTGGTGAGTGGAGTCGACTGGGAGCACGCCACTATCGACGACCACATCAACGTGGTCTATGGCCTCGCCGGTAGTTCCATCGACGACCCGTCGGCAGCCTGCCCCGCCGCCACTGACGGCGGTACCGCTGCGAGCCAGGAGGAGGGCATGGCGCTCCTGCTCGCGGTGGCAGTGCAAGAGGTCCCGGGGGTGGCCGGTTACTTCCAGGCGGTAATCGAGATCGATCAAGCTTTGGAGGGGCGCAACGCCACCGGTGACTGTCTCACCGACATCGGGATCTTCGAGGAGGTGGTCGCCGGCGGGATCCGCTGGGTCGACCTGCCCCTGCACGAGCAAGTGCTGGTGCTGCGGCTGATGTACTCCATCGGCTACTGCAGGCTGGAGACTCAGGGCGAGTTGTTGTTCCGCCCCGAAGTGCAGGACTTCCTCGAAGGGTCGCCGTTCGCCGGAGCCTGACGAGGTCCCGGTTACCCTCCGCCGATGCCATATCTTCTCAATGTGGTGCGCGGCTTTCTCATGGGTGCCGCCGATGTGGTACCCGGCGTGTCGGGAGGCACCGTTGCCCTGGTGCTCGGAATCTACGAACGCCTCGTAAGGAGCGTCCACACCGCCGCCTCCGCCCTGGGACAGATTGCCCGGGGACGCTTCACCGAGGCGGGGCGCCGGTTGCGCCAGGTGGAGTGGAGTCTGGTGCTCCCCCTCCTCGCCGGGATCGGTCTGGCGGTGCTCAGCCTGGCGTCGCTGATCGACCACCTGCTCGAGGATCAGCCGCAGAACACCGCAGCCGCCTTCTTCGGTCTGGTGGGCGGATCGATCCTGGTGGCGTGGCGACTGGTGCGCCGTTGGGACCGCGGCCGGGTGGCGACCGGAATAGCCGTCGCCGTCGCCGCATTCTTCCTGCTCGGTCTGCGCGGTGATCCGGTGTCCGATCCGTCGCTCCCGATGTTTCTGATTGCCGGATCCATCGCCATCGTGGCGATGATCCTCCCCGGAATCTCAGGATCTTTCATCCTGGTGATGCTCGGGATGTACCAGCACGTGCTCGATGCGGTGAACCAGCGTGACCTGCTGGTGGTGCTGATGTTCCTGATCGGCGCCGTTATCGGGCTGTCGGCCTTCTCCACGGTTCTCAACGCCATGCTGCGCGACCACCACGACACCATGATGGCGGCACTGATCGGGTTGATGGCGGGGTCGCTGCGGGTGCTCTGGCCCTGGCCCGACGGTGCCGCCACCGGCGCGGTGTCGGCACCGGTCGACTGGGGTGTCCCGCTGCTGATGGCGATCACTGGGTTCGTGGTGGTGACGGTGATCGCGTGGCTAGCCGACGCCCGACGCCCGACGCCCGACGCCCGCCAGAACGGATAGTGGCGGAAGGACGCTGTGCCCTCATGGCTCATGGCTGACAGCTGACCTAGTGCTCTCCGAGGGCGATCGCCATCACCATCGCATCGGTGTCGGTATGGGTGATGGTGATCTCGAACCCGGTGACGCCCAGCATCTCGGCGCGACGCGCCGCGGTGCCGAAGAGCCGCACCGTCGGCTTGCCGCCCCCGGTGATCTCGACGTCACGCCACCGGATGCGGCGCCACCCGGTGCCCAGACTCTTCATCACCGCCTCCTTGCCGGCG
>CAYTTU010000017.1:0-2556 GCA_964440905.1 uncultured Acidimicrobiia bacterium
GCGGTGCCGCCTCCCCAGCACTCGGAGATGTTCGGGCAGGATGCCTCTTCGCAGACCGTGTTCAGCGCCAGGTCGCGCACCAACCGCTTTACGTCGCGATACCCGGCACCGAGGTCGAGACGGACCTTCATCCATTCGGGCTTCTCCGGCTCACCGGGGAGCCGTCCCTGTTGCATCGCCACGGGCACCTGCTGACGGCGCTCGGGAGAGAAGGCCCCCTGAGCCACCAGATCGTCGATCTCGAACGCCCGGTCGGCTCGTCCGGCTCCCCGGTTGAAGGCGGCCCGCTGCTCTTCGACGCGTGAGTACCCGAACACCCGGGCGAAATGAGGCACGAGGAGGTCGGTCACCTCCTCGATCGAGACCGGTCTCCCCAGGATCTGCTGCAGCGAGGTGACCGGCCGATCGGGAATCCCACAGGGGACGATGTGCGAGAAGTAGCCGAGATCCGGCGCCACATTGAGGGCAAAGCCGTGCAGTGTGACCCGGTGCGCCACCCGCACCCCGATCGCAGCCACCTTCCCCGAGTCCGTCCACACGCCGGGAAATCCGTCCTCCCGTCGGGCCGACACTCCGAGATCCGCCAGCACGGCGATGAGCGTCTCCTCTATGCGCCTCACGTGCTCGGTGACTGCGGGACGATCGCCCAGATGGCGGATCGGGTACCCGACGAGCTGGCCGGGCCCGTGATAGGTCACGTCACCACCTCGATCGACCTGATGGATCGAGGCGCCCACCGCCGACGCCATCTCCGGGGAGACCAGCACGTTCTGCCCGGTGGAGAAACGTCCCACGGTGTACACGTGGGGATGCTCCAACAGGAGCAGGTAGTCGTCCAGGGTACGGCCGTCGACCCGGCCCTCATGAAGGGCGCGCTGCAGATCCCAGGCCTCTTCGTAGGCGAGCCGCCCCAGCCAGCGCACCCGGAGCAGGGTGCCGGCAGAGGTCACGCCAGCTCCTGCTCCCAGTCCCAGGTCTCGAGGTCCTGCTTGATCCGGCTCAGGAACTTGACGGCGGTGGAACCATCGAACGCGCGGTGGTCCCAGGTGAGTCCGAGATAGCCGACATGATGGATGGCGATGGCATCGTTGCCGTCCTTGTCGGTCACCACTATCGGACGCTTGGTCACCGTGTCCGTGGACAGGATCGCCACATTGGGGACGTTGATGATCGGTGCCGACATGAACGACCCGAACGGACCCGGGTTGGTGATGGTGAAAGTGGATCCGGCGAGGTCGTCGGGTTCGACCTTGCCCGAGCGCGCCTTTTCGGCGAGGCGGCGCACCTCGCGGGCAATGCCACGCATCCGCAGGCCATCGGCGCCGCGCATCGTCATCACCAGCAGGCCCTCCTCATCGAGATCGACCCCGAAGCCGAGATTGATCGTCCCATGGAGGGTGCGCTGCTTGTTCGCCAGGTCCAGGCTGGAGTTGACCACCGGGAAGGTTCCCAGGGCATCCACGACGGCCCGGCTGATGAACGGTAGGTACGTGAGGGAGAAGCCCTCACGCTCCTTGAACGTGGCACCGTGACGGCGGCGAACCCGCTCCACCCCCTCGTAGTCCACCTCCACCGAGGTCCACACGTCCGCCGCCGACTGCTTGGCCCGGATCATGTTCTCGGCGATCCGCACCCGCAGTCGCGACAGGTCTTCGAGGCGATCCCCGGTCTCAGTGCGCGCCGCCACCGGTTCGGCAACGGACGCCACTGCTGCCGCTGCCGGGACCGGGGCCGGGGCCGGGGCCTGCGGTGCGGCGGGAGTGAACATCGAGTGCTCGGCGGGCTTGTCGACGATGAGGTCGGAGATGCCCCGACCCAGGACGGTTCGTGCCGGCTCGCCTGCAGTCGGGGCGGCCGCACCGGTGGCGATATGGGTTTCGAGATCGCGCCGGGTGATCCTCCCCCCGGCGCCCGATCCGATCACCCGTGTCAGGTCGACCTGGTGCTCGGCGGCGAGGCGACGCACCACCGGGGAGAGCACTCCTGGTTCGCCGATCCGAGCGACCGGCACCGGGGCCACCGGGGCAGGCACCGCGGCCACCGAACCCGAGTCCGGGACCGGCGCCGCAGCCACCGGAACAGACTCCGCAGCCACCGGGACCGGCTCCGCAGCTACCGGAACAGACTCGGCAGCCACCGGGACCGGCACCGCAGCCACCGGGACCGACTCCGCAGCCACCGGGACCGGCGCCGCCGCCACCGGGACCGACTCCGCCGCCACCGGGACCGACTCCGCAGCCACCGGGACCGACTCCGCAGCCACCGTGACCGACTCCGCAGCGGCCGGGGTCTCCGCGGGAGCGGTGGCCGGGGCTGTGGCCTCCCCCGGCTGCCCGATCACCACCAAAGGGGTGCCGACGGGGACCGTGGCCCCCTCGGGCACCAGGATCTCCAGAATCGTCCCTGCCACCGGGGAAGGTACCTCGGTGTCGACCTTGTCGGTCGAGATCTCCAGCAGCACCTCGTCCTCGCGTACCGAGTCGCCAAGCTGCTTGGACCACTTGAGGATCGTGCCTTCGGTGACCGTCTCGCCGAGCTGGGGCATCGTGACCGTGA
>CAYTTU010000018.1:0-5365 GCA_964440905.1 uncultured Acidimicrobiia bacterium
GCGGTCGCCACTTTCATCCACCCCGTGCTGCAGGCGACGATCTGGGACAAGGAGCAGGCGATCTACGCGCCGCTCACCGGGCACGATCCCAACATCAGGCACCCGTCCGGTCCAAGCATCGACCACCTGCTCGGCACCGATCCGTTGGGGCGCGACGTGTTCAGCATGGTGACCTACGGACTCCGGCCCTCGTTCACAATCGCCATCGCCACCGCGTTGGGCGCCGGTGTGATCGGGCTCGTCGTCGGTGTCACCGGTGCGTTCTTCCGCGGGCGCTGGGACTGGTTCACCAGCCATCTCTCCGATGCCTTCCTGCTGCTGCCGCCACCGCTCATCTTCCTCATCGCCTCGAAGCGCGGACTGATGGGTCCGATGGAACTGGGTCTGCTCTACGGACTCTTCTTTGGCTTGGGACCTGCGGCCATCGTGGTGCGCGCCCGGGCCATGGCAGTGATGGAGAAGCCATACATCGAGGCGGCGCGTGCGGTGGGTGGCAGCCCGCGATGGATCATCCTGCACCACCTCGTTCCCCACGTCATGTCGCACGTCGCCGTGGTGGTACTCGCCGGCGTGGTCGGTGCTCTCGTCACGCAGGGGTTCGTCGAGTTCCTCGGCATCGGCGGACAGCGCATCGGTCTGGGCAACCTGGTCTACAACGGCCTCACCTACCGCGTGGCCTTCGGGACCGGCGTGCCCTGGAGCACGCTGATGGCGGGGGCCCTGTCGATCTCACTGCTCGCCTCGTCCTTCTACATGATCAGTGCGGGACTGCGAGAGGCGACGGATCCGAAGCTGGGGAGGAGACGGCTGTAGGAGCGGAACGGCTATTGGCTATTGGCTATTGGCTATTGGCCATTGGAGGTGCCTTGGCGGCGCTCCGCGGAGACTTGGGTGATCAGCCGATTCAGCTGCTTACGCACGATCGTGTTCCCCGCGGCCAAGTCGGCAACGCAGCTCCCGTTCAAGGAATCGTGCACTCGGCCGGCCACCTCCAGTAGTACCTCAAGCTCCGCCGCGGAACCGAGTGCAATACGGAGATGGCGCTCAAGATCGCCCGCCGTCGCTCGTCCCAGCCCCTCGGCGATATTGGCGGCCACAGACACCGACGCTCGATTCATCTGTGCTCGCAGTCCGAACCGCTCGTCCCTCGGCAGAGCCGACGTCAACCGATAGCAGTCAACCGACAGGTCCTTGGCCCGTGTGAGTACCTCGTAATGGGAAAGATCTCTCACGGCCTACAGATATCACACCGCTGCGGCCAGCGGAAGACCCTCGGTGCTCCGCCAATAGCCAATAGCCAATAGCCAATAGCCACTCGCCTACCATCCCTTCGTATCCGAGGGAGACTCCATGCCCGCCACGGTGGTCGTCGGTGCCCAGTGGGGTGACGAGGGCAAGGGCAAGATCGCAAACCTGTTGGCACAGGAAGCCGACGTCGTGGTCCGCTATCAGGGCGGCAACAACGCCGGACACACCATCGTCATCGGGGACGAGACGTTTGCGCTCAGCCTCATCCCGTCCGGCGTGGTGTATCCCAACGTCACGCCGGTGATCGGCAACGGCTGTGTGGTGGATCCGCTGGTGCTGCTCGAAGAGATGGACATGCTGCGTGCCCGGGGTATCGACCCCTCCGGCTTGCGACTCTCCACCAATGCCCATTTGATCATGCCGTACCACCGCAAGCTCGACGCGGTACGCGAGCGCTACCTGGGTAAGCAGCAGATCGGAACGACGCGACGCGGCATCGGACCGGCTTACCTCGACAAGTTTGCCCGGGTCGGGATCCGCGTCCAGGACCTCTACGACCCGAAGATCTTCCGCGACAAGCTGGAGGCGGTGACCAAAGAGACCAACAAGGTGCTGGTCAAGATCTACAACCAGCTCGCCTTCGAACCCGAGGAGATCGCCGCCGAGTACCTCGGATACGCCGCACGGCTCGAACCCTACGTCGCCGACACCGGGCTCTTCGTGTGGGAAGCGATCCGGTCCGGCAAGAACGTGATCTTCGAAGGGGCCCAGGGAGTGATGCTCGACATCGACCACGGCACCTACCCCTTTGTCACCTCGTCCAATCCGGTGTCGGGCGGTGCCCTCACCGGAGCCGGAGTGGGTCCGGGCGACATCGACCGGGTGCTCGGACTGACCAAGGCATACGTGTCGCGGGTTGGCACCGGGCCTTTTCCCACCGAACTCTCCGACGAGATCGGAGAGACCATGGTGCGGGTCGGGGGCGAGTACGGCACCGTAACCGGCCGGAGGCGCCGCTGCGGATGGCTCGACTCGGTGGCGCTCCGTTACGCGGTCCGGGTTGGTGGCATCACCGAGCTGGCCCTGATGAAACTCGACGTGCTCTCCGAGTTCGAGACGGTGCGCGTCGCCACCGGCTATCTCGCCGAGGGCACCACCTATACGGAGTTTCCCCGCCAACAGGGCGTGCTCTATCACTGCACCCCCATCTATGAGGATCATCCGGGATGGGCGGTCGACATAACCGCGGTGCGCTCCTGGTCGGACCTCCCGGTGTCGGCACGCTCCTATGTGGAACGGGTCCAGGAACTCGCCGGGGTACCGATCCACCTCATCTCGGTTGGACCCCAGCGGTCGGCGACGTTCGAGAAGCCGTGATCGAGCGCTACTCCCTTCCCGAGATGTCCGCGGTGTGGTCCGAATCGCACCGGCTCGCCCTGTGGCAGCGGGTGGAAGTACTCGCTGCCGAGGCGTGGGCCGAGCACGGCACGGTGCCTGTCGCCGCGGCGACTGCGATCGCCGCAGCACCACAGGTCGACCCGGAGCGCTGGAAACAGCGCGAGGCGGAGACCCGCCACGACCTGGCCGCATTCGTCGACGTGCTCGCGGCGTCCTGCGGCGAGCACGGTCGCTGGGTGCATTACGGGCTGACCTCCTCCGACGTGCTCGATACCGCTCTGGGAATCCAACTGCGCGACGCCGCAGACCTGCTCGAGAACCGATTGGTGGCGCTGTTTCTCGACGTGCAGCGCCTCGCCGTCGCCCACCGCGACACCGTGATGGTCGGCCGTACCCACGGGATGTGGGCCGAACCCACCACCTTCGGACACAAACTTGCCGGGTTCGGCTTCGAGCTGGTCCGCTCCTGTCGACGCCTCCAGTTTGCCGCCCACTCGGTGGCTTACGGCAAGCTCTCCGGTGCGGTGGGAAACCACTCGACGGTGCCCCCCACTGTGGAGCGCGCCGTGCTCGATGCCCTCGGGCTGCACGTCGAGCCGGCCGCCACCCAGGTCGTGGCCCGGGACCGCCACGGTGCATTCGTCGCGGCTCTCGCCGGGGTCGGGGCAACGCTGGAGCGGTTCGCGACCGAGGTCCGCCACCTGCAGCGCTCCGAGGTCGCCGAGGTCGCCGAGCCTTTCGCCGAGACACAGAAGGGTTCCTCGGCGATGCCGCACAAGCACAACCCGATCCTGTCGGAGAACATCACCGGGATGGCCCGACTGCTGCGCGGCTACGCCGTCGCAGCCTTGGAGAACGTGGCTTTGTGGCACGAGCGAGACATCAGCCACTCGTCGGTGGAGCGGGTGATCCTCCCCGATGCCTGCCTGGCGCTCGACTTCGCCCTGGCTCGCACCACCACAGTCGTGCGCGGAATGGTGGTCGATTTTGTGCGAATGGGCTCCAACCTGGAGGCAGCCCGCGGCACCGTGTTCAGCCAGGCTGCGATGCTCCATCTGATCCGGGAGGGCATGGACCGCGACGCTGCCTACCGATTGGTGCAGAAGGCGGCCGCACAGGCGCTGTCATCGGATCGTCACCTCGCAGAGATCCTCTCCGACCGGGTACCCGCCGTGGTGTTCGCCACCGAGTCCTTTCTGGCCGAGGCGGGTCACAGCGTCGACCAACTCGCCGCGGTGACCGAGGACTGGCTGCGTACCCGGCCAAAGTGGTGAGTCGACCCGACGCCCGACACCCGACACCCGACGCCCGATGCCCGACACCCGACACCCGAGGCCGGAGACCGGAGACCGGAGACCGGAAGCCGGAAGTCGGAAGCCGGAGACCGGAACCCGGAGACCGGAGACCCTCGCCCATCGCCCATCGCTCATCGCTCATCGCTCATCGCTCATCGCTCATGACTCATGACTGAAGACCCCCGCCAGCATCGCACCGCCCTGCTCACCGCGATTCTGGTGACCGTCCTGTGGTCGTCATCGTGGGTGATCATCCGCTTCGGTCTCGACGACGCCGGACTCGATCCCCTCACCTTCGCCGGGTTGCGTTACGCCGCCGCCGCGGCGCTGTTGCTGGTGGTGACCTTCGCCAGAGCCTCCACCCGCGACGAGATGCGGCGCCTCGCACCGGACCATCTCGGACGTCTCGCCGCATTCGGGGTGTGTTTCATTGCCGTGGCCCAGGGCGCCCAGTTCATCGCCCTCGACAACCAGCCGGCCACCACCACCAGCCTGGTGCTCGCCATGACCCCGCTGCTGGTTGCCGTCTCCTCCCGGAGGACTCTGGCAGAGTCTCCGACGAGCTACCAGGTGGCCGGTGCCGTTGTGGTGGTTCTTGGCGCCGTCACCTACTTCTCCGGATCGTTGGGCGCCACCGCTGTGGGGATGACCGCAGCGCTGGTCGGACTGGGAGCTACGGTCGCCTCGGCACTACTGGGCCGATGGGTCAATCGCATGGCCCACTCGACACCGCTGGTCACCACCACGGTGTCCATGAGCATCGGTGCGGCGCTGCTGCTCGGGATCGGACTCGCCGTAGAGGGTGTCCCCTCGATCGACCTCGGGGCGGCGGTGGCCATCGCCTGGCTGGCTGTGGTCAACACGGCGTTTGCCTTCACACTGTGGAACTGGACTCTGCGCCACCTCGGCGCCACCGAGTCGTCGGTGATCAACAACACGATGCTGGTCCAGATCGCCCTTCTCGCCTGGGTCTTCCTCGATGAGACGCCCAGTACGCGCCAGTTCTTCGGGATCGCGGCGGTCAGCCTCGGGGTGATCTGGAGCCAACGCCGCTGACCCGGCGCAGCAGCAGCGGATATCCCACCAACACCACTGCGGCAAATAGGAACCACTGCACCGCATAACCCATATGGGGGCCGAGTGAGATCTCGGGTTCCTCCGGAAGGATGGGGAACTCGGCTGCCTGGTAGTGATGAGCGGTGAGCAGCAGGTACTCGCCCAAGAACTCGTAGTCGGCGAACCCCTGTTGGATCTCCGGGTCGATGCGGCGCACCGCCGGACTAAGCGACTCCGGCACTCCGGAGCCCTGCTCGGCGGGCCACAGCGTCCCGGCGATCTCGGTCGGCAGTCCGAACGGGGCTGGGATCTCGGCGTCCAGGGAGATCCACCCCCGATCGACCAGGACGGCGGTGCCGTCGCCGAGC
>CAYTTU010000019.1:0-3670 GCA_964440905.1 uncultured Acidimicrobiia bacterium
CATCCGCGATGGTGGGAAGCCGCTTCACGTCTCCCCGATCACGCTAGCCGTCGCAGCACTGCTCCCAACCGGGCCGGGTCGTGCGCCGGCCACTCGGCCGACGGATCGGCGAGATTTCCGGTGACCACGCGTCCCGAGGCGCGCTCCGGCGGCGATACTCGCTCCAATCCCGGCGGCACCAGCAGCGGTCCATCATGGGCCACGATCACATCGGGTGGTCGAATTCCCCCCACCTCCACCAGGGCACGCACATGGGCATCGCCGTCGAGTTGCAGCGTCTCCCCGTCCTGGGTGATCAGGTTGCACACGTAGACCAGCAGTGCCGGCGAGGTCGTGATCGCCTCGCCGATCCCGGGAACCCGGAGACCGGCGATCACCGACGTGAAAAGGCTCCCCGGCCCGAGGACGATCACTCTGGCCCCGGCGATGGCCTCCAACGCCTGAGGGGTTGCCCGGACCCCGGCAGGAACCACCCTCACTGCGGTGATCGCACCGTGTCCGATGGCGATCGCCACCTGGCCCCGGACCACGACTCCGCCGACCTCGGCTTCGAGGGTGAGCGGTTCGGCGGCGGCGGGAACCACCCGCCCCCTGATCCCGAGCAGTCTCCCCAGCGTGTCGAGCGACTCCTGAAATCCGCCGGTGAGTTCGGTGAGGGCGGCGATCAAGAGGTTGCCCAGGGAGTGGCCGCTCACGTCGGCGCCGCCTTCATCGAAGCGGTACTCCATGAGCAGCCGCCACAGCGACGGCTCCGGGCTGAGGGCCACCAGGGCGCGCCGGAGGTCGCCCATGGGCGGGATGGCCAACGCTGGGGCAAGCCTTCCCGACGACCCACCATCGTCGGACACTCCGACGATTGCGGTCACGTCGGCGCCGAAGCCGAGAATGGCGCGCAGCGCCACCGCCAGGCCGTGTCCGCCCCCCAATGCCGTGACCTGCAGATCGGCGACGTCGAAGTCAACCGACTCGAGAGTGGGTTCGAGAAGGAGGTCGGCGTCGGTCATCGCTCCAGATCCCGGTGGCGCACCGAAACCTCGATCCCGGGCAGTGCGCGCAGCCGGGCAGCCAGCTCCTCGGTCACCACCACCGAGCGGTGGTGGCCCCCGGTGCAACCCACTGCAACAGTGAGGTACGCCTTGCCCTCTTCGGCGTAGCGGGGCACGACGAACTCGAGCAGCTCCCCGGTCATGTCGATGAACCGCACTGCATCGGGGTGGTCGAGTACGAAGGTGCGCACCGGATCCTCCAAACCGGTGAGCGAGCGAAGACTCTCCTCCCAATGCGGGTTGGCCAGGAACCGCACGTCGAACAGCAGGTCGACCACCCGGGGCACCCCGTGCTTGAAGCCGAACGACACCACGCTGACTCGCATCGGACGCGACTCCTCGCCCCCGGAGAATGCTTCGATCACAGCCTGCCGAAGGTCGTGGACGTTGCGGTCGGAGGTGTCGATGATCACGTCGGCGCGCATCCGAAGATCTCCCAGTGCTCTCCGCTCGGCGGCGATCGACTCCGCCACCGAGGATCCGGGAACCGGGTGGGGACGCCGGGTCTCTTCGAAACGACGCTCCAGTACCTCGTCGTCGGCGTCGAGGAACAGCAGCGTGGTCAACACGCCGTCGGCCCCGAGACGGCGCATCGCCACCTCGAGTTCGCCGAAGTCGAGACCGCCCCTGGTGTCGACCACCACCGCCAGCCGGCGGCGGGGACCCTCCTTCAGATCGGAGCGGGTGACGACGTCGGCGATCAACTCGGCGGGCAGGTTGTCGATGACGAAGAATCCGGCGTCTTCCAGGGCCTTGGAGGCGGCAGATCGTCCCGCCCCCGACATGCCCGAGATGATCACGAGATGAGGCCGGGTCATCGCAGTCGACTCCTGGTGCGACGCCGCGTCGCCGCGACTCCACCGTACCCGCGTATGGCGGCGGGGGGTGGCATCATCGCTCCCGCTCGGCTCCCGCCGGCTCGTGGAGAACCCGGTACAGCACCACCGCCACCGCGGCGGGCACCACCGCGGCGAGTTCCTCCACCGAGGCTTCCCGCATCTGCTTGAGCGATCCGAAGTGCCTCAGCAGTGCCTGGCGCCGCACCGGTCCCAGCCCGGGGACGGTGTCGAGCACCGAGTCGACCATCGCCTTGCCCCGCAGCGTGCGGTGATATCCGACCGCAAAGCGATGCGCCTCGTCGCGGATCTGCTGCAGAAGGAACAATGCCTCGCGTCCCCGCGGGATCCTCACCGGATCGGGCCGGCCGGGTAGGTAGATCTCCTCCATCCGCTTGGACAGCCCGGCCACCGGGACGTCGATCCCCAACTCGGTGACCACCTTTACCGCCCGTCCCAGCTGGCCGGCTCCGCCATCGACCAGCACCAGCGAGGGCGGATAGGCGAACTTGCCGCGCTCCTCCACCGGTCGGGTCCGCTCCTCCAAATAGGCCCGGAAGCGCCGGGTGAGCACCTCCTCCATGGCAGCGAAGTCGTCCTGCCCCGCCACCCCGCGCACCTCGAACCTGCGGTACTGCGACCGCTTGGGGAGGCCATCCTCCATCACCACCATCGATCCCACGGTGTACCGACCCTGGATGGTGGAGACGTCGAACGCCTCGATACGCAGCGGTGGTTCGGGAAGGTCGAGTTCTTCCTGGATGCTGCGCAACGCCCGCGCCCGGGCATTGTGGTCGCCGGCGCGGCGCAGCCGGTGACGGGCGAACTCCTCGCGGGCGTTGGTGCGCGCCGTCTCCAGAAGGTGCACCTTGGAGCCGCGCCGTGGTACCCGCAGTTCGACCGGGGCGCCGCGACGGGTCGCCAGCCACTCCGCCCACACCGCCTCGTCGTCGGGCATCTCTTGCACCAGCACTCCGGGCGGCGGCACCTCGTCACCGTAGGTGAGCTGCAGCATCCGGCCCATCAGCTCGCCCGGGCTCACGTCCTCGACCCGATCGACGATCGCCGTGGCTCGCCCGGTCATCCGCCCGTTGCGCACCGCAAACAGCACCATTGACGCCTCGAGCTCGTCGCCCTCGATGGCTATCAGATCGAAGTCCTCACGACGCGGCGAGGCGATCTCCTGGCGCTCGCGGGCTCGCTCCACTGCGGCGAGCCGATCGCGGACCCGGGCAGCCCTTTCGTAGTCCAGCGACTCCGCCGCCTGCGACATCTCGCGGCGCAGCTCGTCCACCAGTCCGTCGCTCTTGCCGGAGAGAAAGTCCCCCAGTCCCTCCAAGTGACGCTGGTACTCGGCCGGTTCGACCGCACCTATGCACGGTCCCGAGCAGCGCTCGATATGGAACAGCAGACACGGCCGCTCCTGGGCGGTGTGGCGACGGAACTTCTCGTTACTGCAGGTGCGCACCGGAAAGGTCCGCAGCAGCAGATCCAGAGTCTGGCGAATGGCGTAGGCGTGGCCGTAAGGCCCGAAGTAGCGGTTGCCCCGTTGGCGCTTGCCCCGCATCACGGTGGCCCGGGGCCACTCCTCGGTCATGGTGAGCGCCAGATACGGGTACGACTTGTCGTCGCGCAACCGGATGTTGAAGCGAGGCTTGTGCCGCTGGATCAGGCTGTACTCCAGCATCAGCGCCTCGACCTCGTTCTCGGTGACGATCGTCTCCACGGTCTCGGCGCTCTCCACCATCAGTGCGGTGCGCGTCGATAGGTCCTGCCCGAAGTAGGTCA
>CAYTTU010000020.1:0-10108 GCA_964440905.1 uncultured Acidimicrobiia bacterium
GAGGAGACTTTCGCCCCGATCCTCTATGTGATCGAGGCGGACGGGGTGCACGATGCCATCGCGGTGCAGAACGGCGTGCGCCAGGGTCTGTCGTCGGCGGTGTTCACCAACAGCCTGCGGTCGGCCGAGCAGTTCCTGTCCACAGAGGGTTCGGACTGTGGCATAGCCAACGTGAACATCGGCACCTCGGGCGCGGAGATCGGTGGCGCCTTCGGCGGGGAGAAGGAGACCGGTGGCGGTCGCGAGGCCGGCTCGGACTCCTGGAAGACGTACATGCGCCGCCAAACGAACACGATCAACTGGAGCAGCGACCTTCCCCTGGCACAGGGGATCGAGTTCGGGTGAGCGCGTAAGCGACCTATTCGCTCACCCTCTGAGCCCGGACTCCAGGACCGAATTGCAGTCGTGTGGTTAACTGTGCCCCATCCGGGAGCCGATAGAGGTGGATGTCGATGGGTAGCGCGCCGCGCCACACGCCCCCCGAGGTCATGCTGGCCCTCGTGGTGTTCCTCCTCGGCCTCGGCGCAACCCCCGCCGCGGCGGCACCCCCAGACTTCAACGACCCGCTGCCGCACCGTCCGGAGCGCTACTTCAGTGGACTGGAGCCGGGTGCGACCCTTGGAGGCGTGACCCTGCCGGTCGACTGGTCGCAGCGTGAGG
The DNA here is from genome assembly GCA_964440905.1 of uncultured Acidimicrobiia bacterium. GTDB lineage: Bacteria > Actinomycetota > Acidimicrobiia > Spongiisociales > UBA11373 > UBA11373. Next base: position 661 of record CAYTTU010000020.1, read on the forward strand.
CGCTGTGTCCCTCCGATCCATCCGCAGCCCACCTCCAGCTCCGGGTGGCGCCGAACATGCGGCCGCATCTTTGCCCCGGCGACGAGTCCGAGGCGGTGATCCATCTGCAGCAACTCCTCACCGAGAAGAAGTTGTACCGCGAGGAGATCACCGGGGTGTTCGACACCGCCACGCAGTTTGCGGTATGGACCTTTCACAAGGTCACCGGTCCGGCACACACCGACCCCCACACCGCAGTGGCGGACTGGAAAGCCAATCCGCCGCCCGACGACTGGAGCGAGCAGGACTGGCTGATGCTCGAGGAGTTCGAGCCCCGTCCCCCGAAGTCGCGGATCGGGCAGCCCGATCGCATCGAATCCGACATCGGCCATCAGGTGCTGTATTTGATAGAAGACGATGTGGTGGCCGCCATCATCCCGATCAGCACGGGCCGGGGAACCGGGGAGCGCGGCTGCGTTCCGTTCGGCTGCGGCGCCTTCGTCACCCCCCGCACCGAACTGATGCCAGACGGCAGCACGTTCTTCACCCAGCACAACTACTCAGGAGGCTGGGGTGGTCTGTACGGAATCTACAAGGCCATCTTCTACCGGGGCCAGTACGGCGAGTGGTACTACGGCCTCCACGGGTATCACACGGTTCCCAACTATCCGGCCTCGGGGGGGTGCACCAGGATGACCACGTGGGACATGGACTTCCTCCGACCCACCGGGCTCGGAGAGGATCCCGGGGCCCGGATCCATGTGGGCATGGTCATCCACGTTTGGGACGCGTGAGGCAGTTGTCAGTCAGCTACAGATACCAGAGGTCGCCTTCGAACTCGAACCCCAGCGCTTCCTGCTCCCACTCGGTGCGCTTGTCGATGAGCCATTCGAGAAACTGCCGCCGCTTGTCCCCGAAGTCCTCGGCATTGCCGAATCCCGTGATCACGGCCACCTCTTCGGCCACGATGTCGCCGTCGCGGCTGCGATAGCGGCCAACACTCATCGACTCGCGACAGCCGCCGAACAGCGACACGAGGAGCGCCGCAGTCTCCTCGCGCCTGGCGCGGAACTCCTCCGGGGTGATCGGATCATCGCCCCGCGTCGACGGCACATACACGACGCACTCGAGCGGAAAGTGCACGATGCCGCGAGGAATCTTCTCGAAGGGAAGGGCTGAGGTCCACTCGTCGTCGACCATGAAACGCTCGACCGGGCGCGGCGCTTGCGGTTGTGTCATCGCCGTGGCTCCTCGTCGACCTTGCGGACGACATCGAAAGCGATCACGGAGACGACGCGACCATGGCCATTACGGCCGCGACGACCATCCCCAGTATCAACAACGACACCGCGGCTACGACCGCGGCTCGAGAGTTGGGCGCGCTGCGGGGAGGGCTGCTCTCCATCATCGATCTCGATCTTCGGGACGTCGTCGCAACCTTTGGGGGCTGGGACCGGGGCACCGGTGCCTCCGCGAGTGCGGACTCGGGTGGCTCAGGGCTGCGGGCGCTCTCCCGAGCCCGCTGGAGCATCTCTTCGCTGTTGGCCGGCGGATCGGAAGTCATGGAGGGACGTTAGACCGGGTGTCCTGCTCCCGCGGGCTGCCCGTCGTCAGCCGTCGGTTGCGGCCAGCACCGCCGCAAGGTGCATGCTGAGTCGCGCGGCGTCCGACCTGGTCCACCCAGGCGGGTCGGCGATACCGACCCACGCGTCGATGTACGACGAGGTCGAGTACACGTGTCCGAATCCCACCGGGACGGACCGGGCAGTCACGATGTCGGCGGCCACTTGGGCCATCGTGACGAGAGGCACCCAGGTCATGTTGGAGGGGATCTCCGGCCCGCGTTGGCCGGCGGCAAGCCATTCCGGACGCCGGAACGCCAGATCTGTGGAGAAGTAGACGATCGGATCCGAGGCGTGCTGCAAGTACACGATCCGAGTTCGACCCCAGCGACCGCCAGGGAGGTCGAGGCCGTTCTCCTGTGTGGTGAACCGAACGGTGCGTCCGTCCTCGTACATCGGAAGCCACGGCGGGCTGCCCGGGTCGCGGTCGGCGACGATTTCCGCGTGGAGGCGGTTAACGAACGTCGGACCGGAAAGCAGCGCGCCGTCGATGGGAGCATTGATGATGCTCAGCGTCGACAGCACCGACTCCACTCCAAGCGAACCCAGCGACATCCCGAACAGAAAGATCCGAGGCCGGGTCGACTCCGGAAGCGTCGACCAATGATCGTGGATCACATCGAACACCACCCTCGAGGTCCGTTTGACCACGTCCTGATCGGCCAACAGCGACAGCGAACTGGGCAGGTACGAGTACTGCACGCCGACGATCGCGGTGTCGCCCTGGTACAGGTACTCCAGAGGATCGACCGCGTTGGGGTCGAGCCATCCGGTCCCCGTCGTGGTCGCAACCACCAGGATCTCACGCTCGAACGCCCCGGTGCGTATCAGCTCCTCGAGCACCAGCCGCGCTCGCTCCTCCAGTGAGTCGGCCGACTCGAGTCCGGCGTACACCCTGATCGGTTCTGTCGAGCCGCCGCCATGGAACGCGTCGAGTTCGGCGAGGGTTGGTCCGCCGGCGACGAAGGAGCGCCCCTGTTTCCCGAGGGTGTCCCAGCCGACCAGTGAGCCCGGACCACCCGAGCGCAACGGCGACAGCGGTTGCTCCACCCCGGGCGCGGTATCGGCGTCTCGCACCGAGAAGACCTGGTTGGCGGCGGCGAACACTCCACTCACCATCACCCCGGTGAACACCCACCACGAAAAAAACAGCAGGGCTGCGGTGCCAAGCAAGATGGACAGCCGGTGCGGGAGCCGTCGACTGAGGATGCGGATCACCATCCCGAGCGCCGCCCGGATGGATCGCGCCACCAACAGAATGACGACGGCGAGGATGGCGGTCACGATCACGATCGTCACCCACACGGTGGGTCGGGCCGGGTCCATTCCAAAACTGGCCCGCACCTCGTTCTGCCAGCCGACGTGACGCCACACTGCCGCCAAGGTGAACCACAACACCACTCCGAAAGCCGCGGTCCAGGCGATCACCCGATTCGGTCGGGTGCGCGGCTTGGGAAGCTCGAGAAACTCCCACACCCACTGCGTAAGCACCCCCAGCCCATATCCGATCATCACCGAGAGTCCGGACACGACCCCTTGGAAGATTCCGCTTCGCGGGAGCAACGAAGGCTCCAGGGACAGCGCAAAGAAGGCGAGTGCCACCGTGCCCCCCACGCCGGAGAGGTGGAGACCCGGATTCTCGGTGGGCGGGACCATCCCGTGACGATAAATCCGCTTCGTCAGTCGTCAGTCGTCAGGCGTCAGTCGTCAGTCATCAGACCGGGTCGCCCGACACCCGATACCCGACACCCGCGAAGTCCGCGAAGTCCGCGACCCTAACCCCTAACTCCTAACCCCTAATCCCTAGCCCCTCGGCCTACACCACCGCGGTGCCGGTCGACCAGTCCTCGTAGAGGCCGGCGTAGACCCCATCGCGGGCGAGCAACTCGGCGTGGGGTCCGTGCTCCGCGAGCCGGCCGCGCTCGAAGACCAGCACCGTGTCGGCGGACTCGGCCGTGGCGAGGCGATGGGCGATGGTCACCGAAGTGCGCCCGGCGATGAACCGGTCGATGGCATGGCGCAACGAAACGTCCAGAGCGGGATCGACCGCCGATGTGGCTTCGTCGAGCACCAAGAGGTCGGGGCTGGACATCCAGGCGCGCACCAGCGCCACTAGCTGGCGCTCGCCGGCTGAGAGGCTGGAGCCGCGCTCGCCGACCGGGGTGTCGATGCCGGCGGGAAGGCGGCGCAACCAAGAATCGAGGTCGAGCTCCTGGAACGCTTCGAGGATCTCCGGATCACGCGCCCCGGGTCGGCCGTATCGCACGTTGTCGGCGATCGTGCCGGTGAACAGGAACCCCTCCTGAGGTACGAAGGCGACACGGGACCGCAGACTGGCATGGGACACCTGGCGCAGGTCGCACCCTCCGATCAGCACCGCACCGCGGTCGGGGTCGAGCAGGCGCACCAGAAGCTTGGCAAAGGTGGTCTTGCCGGATCCCGTGGCGCCGACCACCGCGACGCGGCTCCCCGCGGGCAGCGCCACCGTGACGTCGGAGAGCACCTCGGGGCCGCCGGGGTAGGCGAAGCCGATGTCGCTGAATCGGACGTCGAGAATCCCCGGGGGGAGGTCCACCGGGTCTTCAGCCTCGGGGATCTCGACGGGGGCGTCGAGGGTGTCCACGATCCGCCGGAGACCGGAGGCTGCGCTCTGGGCGAAGTCCAGGATCTCGACCAGTGTCTGAATCGGGGCGATCAGCAGGTTGACCAGGAAGAGAAACGCGAGGAGCACGCCAACGGTGATGCCCTCGTCGGGTCCGAGCCATAGCCCGGCGGCGATCACCACAGCAGTGAGTCCGGCGGCGAAGATCTCTGCGGTGGAGAACAACACGTTGCCGAAGTGCGCCGCCTTGAATTGCGCCTGGAAGCGGAGCTCCAATGCATCGGCGACCCGGGCCAGAGTGGTGGCCTCGGCGCCGTAGGCGCGCACCTCGGGGAGGGCGTTGATCGCCTCACCCATCACCGCCAGGCTGTTGGCGACGTTTTCCCGCACCTTGTCATAGCGGCGGCGCAGCACCTTCTGGAACCACATCAGGCTGGTGGCGTAACCGATGACCCCGACCAGCACCAGGAGGGCGAGACGCCACTCGTAGGCCGCCATTACCGCCAACGACATGACCACCTGGGTGCCATTCACCAGGAACATCACCCCGCCCCACTCGAGGAACTCCTGGAGTGTGTTGATGTCCGATGTGACCCGCGACACCAGCGCGCCGCGCCGCTCGGTTTGTACGGTGAGCATGGAGCGCTTCATCAGGTGGGAGAACACCGAGACCCGCAGGTCGGAGAGTCCGGTGGATGCCTGCCTGATGAGCCGAACCAGGCCGGCGCGGGTCATCACCCCGCCCACGATCACCATCACCAGACCGATCCCAACGGTGATCACCACAGCTTTGAGGTCGACGTTGCCTCCGTCTATGAACCGATCCAGGGTCTGCTGCACGATCACCGGGATCAGCAGCTGCACCGCAGTTCCCCCGAGGTTGAACAGAAGCACCACCCACAGGCGGCGGGCGATGATCGGGGCCTCGGCCAGGGCGCGTCGGATCGCCGCTGGGGTCGAGAGGTGCGCCGCTTCGGTGGTCACGACGCCGCCCTGCGTCGCTCGGCCGCATCGTGTTCGTACGCCTGAACCAGCCGGGCATAGCCCGGCTGGGTGCGCAGCAGGGTGGCATGGTCGCCCTGGGCGACGACCCGGCCGTGCTCCACGAACACGATCTGGTCGGCAAGGCGAATCGACGACGGCCGATAGGCCACGATGACGATGGTGGAGGGGAGCTCGGCGGCACGCAGCCCCTTCAGGATCTCCGCCTCCACCGACGGGTCCACTGCCGAGGTGGCGTCATCGAGTATCAGTACCCGGGGGCGGCGCACCAGGGCGCGGGCCAAAGCGATGCGCTGGCGCTGCCCACCGGAAAGGGTGGCGCCGCGTTCACCGATGCGGGTGCCGTATCCGTTGGGTAGCTCCTCGACGAAGTCGTGGGCACCGGCCAGACGGGCGGCAGAGATCACCTGCTCCGGGGTCACCTCGAGGCCCAGGCCGATGTTCCCCGTGACCGTGTCGTCGAAAAGGAACGACGCCTGGGAGACATAGGCGATCTCGCGAGGAAGCTGGAACCGGGCGAAGTCGCGGAGGTCGCGCCCGTCGAGGTGGATGCGGCCCGTTCCCGGGTCCCACAGCCGGGCGAGGAGCAGGGTGAGAGTGGTCTTGCCCGATCCGGTCGGGCCCACCACCGCCACCGTGCGCCCGGCGGGGATATCGACCACGACGTCAGTGAGCACCTGCTGGCCTGGCTCGTACTCGAACTGCACCGCGGCAGAGTCCACCGGGGCGGCACCGGCCTCGGCAACCGCTTGGAGTTGCCCGTACACCACCCGCTGGTCGGCCTCGAGCACCGCCTCGACGCGCTTCCATCCTGGAATCGAGGCCGCCATGTCGAACAGCACGAAGGCGATGAGCTGGATCGGGAAGGTGAGCAGTGAGAGCAGGTAGAGGGCGGTGACGATGTCGCCGGGTGTCATCGCCCCGGCATCGACCCTGAAGGCCCCGACGGCGAGCAGGATCATGCTGACGGCCGGTATCAGGACCACGATCAGGGTGCGGTAGGTCTCCCACTTCACACCGACGGCGATGCCGCGATCGCGCAACTCTTCGGACGCCACCCGGAGCCGTTCGGTCTCCATGTCCTCACGCCCCAGCGACTTGATGGTGAGCGCCCCGTCGAAACTCTCGTGGGCGACGCCGGTGACCACTCCGAGCTGGGTCTGGATGCCCTCCCACGCCGGGTAGAGAGTGATGGCGGCGCGAACTTCGACGAACACGATCAGGGCCATGCCAGCCAGCGCAACCATCCCGAGCCAGATGTCGATCAGGGTGAGCATCACCACGGTGCCGATCACGAGCAGTGACACCCCGGTGGCGTAGGGGAGGGGCGCGAGCACGCTCGTGGCGCGCTCGGTGTCGTTGTCGGCGACTGAGAGCAGGTTCCCGATGGACTGCTGTCCGAACCACGAAAGCTCGAGTTCCATCTGGTGCTCCACGAGGCGACGGCGCAGATCCTGCTGGTTGCGCAGCTGTAGCCATCCTGCAGATGTGCGGCGCATCACGATCGCCGCCGCCCGCCACAGTGCCACCCCGAGAACCGCCAGGACCACACCGAGAAGGTGGTCGGCGGCGGGCTCACCCTCATTGAGGATCGGGATGACTGCGGTATCGGTCACCCAGCCGATCACGAACGAGGAGGCGATGATGGAGGCGGCGAACATTGCCGCCCCGGTCACCGCCGAGGTGAAGGCCCAGGGCCGGGCCTTGACGAAGCGCGCCACGATGCGCAGCCCCCCGCCGAGGACGGCGCGCGCACTTGGAGATCCACTGTCAGGGGTCACGGGCGCCAGGTTAGAACGGGGGCGCGACGCATCGGCAGGGTGGTCGTCAGTCTGCTTCCGTGACGAGGTGGCGGGTGAGCGAGGCCTCGTCGGCGTGTCCCCGGAGATGGTCGATACCGTGGATCAAGGCCCAGGCCGCCGTCATCTCCGTGGTGGTGCCGTCGGCCCTGGTGAAGGTCCGGATCGACCCCCATTCGACGGTACCGGCGCCGTCGAGAAGCGCGAGGCATTCGGCCCCGGTAGACGCGATCATCTCCTGCAACGGGCCGGCGTCGGCCGTGGCAGCGAACTCGGCGGCCCGGTTCCGGGGGGGCGCGGCCATTCCGAGAGCCAGATGCAGGTGCATCCTGGTGGACAGAAGAGCATGGGTGGCGAGCACGGCGATGGAATTGGTTTCCTCGCCAGCAGGGCGCCGGTTCAGTGCCGCCGAGTCGGCGCCGGTGACGGCAGCCCGGAGGACCTCGATGGAGTCGGCGACGGACCGGCGGGCGGCCGCGATGATCGGATCCGACACGCAATCTCCCCTCAGAGGTCGCCTCCGAGGGTAGTGGCTGGGCTCCGGCCGTATCGATAGGGTCCCCGGTGGCGATTGCATGGGAGGACGAGGAGCACAGCATGGTCCCCGAGGACCCCGTAACCAGTTTCATATCGCGTTTGCGCCGAGAGGCCGACGCCGCCGAGTTCTCGGCACTAACCGAGGGTGCCATTCCGCGCCGCCGCCGCCGGGTGCCCCTTTTTGCCGTCCTGCGCACCAGAGCCGCCTTTGCCGCCGCACTGGTGGTGTTTGCGGTGGGCAGCGTGGGAGGCGTTTCCTATGCCGCCAACGGTGCCTCCCCGGGCGACTTCCTCTACGGGCTGGACCGGGCCCTGGAGCGGGTCGGCATCGGCAACGGCGGCGCCTCCGAGCGGATCGCTGAGGCGATCTCGCTGGTGTCTAGCGGCGACCCGGCTCACGGGCTGGAGCACGCCGCAAGGGTGGTGCCCGACGAAGCGGCCGGGAAGGCGCTCCAGGACGCAGCGGTGACTGTCCCTGCCTCCGAGGACTTCCAGGAGCAAGTGTTCGAGGAAGACGTGCTGGCACTGCTCACCTACCTCAAGGAGAACGTGGGGAGCATCGACGGCGCCACGGTGGCCGAGTACGCCCGGGAGATCGGGAAGCCTGGCGACACTCCGGGGAACGGCCCGCCGGAGGACACTCCGGGCAATGGCCCGCCGGAGGACACTCCGGTTGGTCCGCCGGAGGACACTCCGGGCAATGGCCCGCCGACCACGACCACCGCCCCCTAAGCGCCGTACCCCAGTCCGCGGGCACCAGCCGTCTCGGCCGGTGCCCGCAACGCGTCGCAGCAGCCAAGATGGAGGCCCGTGCCCGAAGACCACGAGTTTCCCCACCTGCTCGCCCGCGCCAAGGACGGTGATGAAGACGCCTGGAGGCGGCTCTTCCCCATGGTCTCGGGGCGGGTCGTCGCCTTCCTGGTGTCCCGGGGCACGCCTGACGCCGAAGACGTCGCCGCCGAGGTGTTTGCCGATTTGGTGCGGTCGATCCGTCGGTTCGAGGGCGACAGCCGCGGCTTCGTATCCTGGACTTTGACCATCGCTCATCGCCGGCGGGTCGATGCCATCAGGTCGGCGTCGCGCCGGCGGGAGGAGTTGGACTCCTCCGCCGGAATGGACCGCGCCGATCCCGTCGACGTCGAGGCGGACGCCCTCGGCCTGATCGAGGCGGAGGGGGCGCGGCGCCTGCTCGCCCGTCTCACCTCGGATCAGGCCGACGTCTTGTCCCTACGAATCTACGGCGACTTGTCGCTGCCGGAGGTGGCCCGCACCCTGGGGAAGCCGCTGACCGCGGTCACCTCGCTGCAATACCGCGCCCTCGAGGCCATGCGGCGGATTCTCACCGGCGGGGAGTCTCAGGGGGTGAGCGAGTAGGTCGCTGGCTTCTGATCTCGGGGCGAGCCTCGCTCAACCCCTCAGCCGAACCTGTAGCCGACGCTGCGCACCGTTCCGATCCACGACGAGCGCTCCTCACCGAGCTTGGCCCGAAGGCGGCGAACGTGGACGTCGACGGTGCGGGCTCCTCCGAAGTAGTCGTAACCCCACACCCGGCTGAGCAGTTGCTCCCGGGACCACACCCGGGCGGGGTTGGTGACGAAGAAGCGCAGCAGCTCGTACTCCATGTAGGTGAGATCCACCGGGGTTCCGGCGACGGTTGCCTGATAGGTGGCCAGGTTCAGCGCCAGGTCCTTGAATGTCACGATCTCGTCCGGAGCGGCCGTTGTGGGACTGGCTGCCAGCCGGCTCACCCGCACTCCGAGTTCGGTCGGATCGACCGGGGCAAGCACGAAGTCGTCACAGGCCACTTCTCCCAACGCGGCGGCGTGGTGGCGAGGTGCCACCACCAGGACCGGAACCCCGGTGGCGTCTTTGGCACGGCGGGCGAACGCCATCCCGGCGGTGGCGTC
>CAYTTU010000021.1:0-5698 GCA_964440905.1 uncultured Acidimicrobiia bacterium
TGTTGAACACGATGCGGTCCCCATCGCGCATGATCCACATGGCGCTCGACTGCGGCGAGCCGTCCGGATCCAGGGTGGTGAGGTGGGCGAAGGCGCGGGAGTCGAGGACGGTCTTTAGTTCGTCGGGCAGTGTGATCACGAAGGTGACAACCATACCGGGCGCATAACGCTTCCCGATGCCCGATGCCCGATGCCCGATTCCCGAGGCCCGATACCCGAGGCCCGAGGCCCGAGGCCCGAGAGGATCGATCGCTTTGCCGCTGAGGCGGGAGACGGGAGACGGGTAACTTTCTCCCATGGAAACCGGTCTGAGCGGAAAGGGGGTCCTCGTCACCGGTGGTGCCGGGGGGATCGGCACCGCGGTGGTACGGGCCTTTGCCGCTGAGGGGGCCCGGGTGGCGATCCACCACCGCACCTCCACCGCGGCGGCCGACAGCCTCGCCACCGAAGTGGGTGGGGTGGCCCTCAACGCCGATCTCACCCTTGAGTCAGAGGTGGACGCCCTGATTCCGGCCGCGGTGGCGGCCCTGGGTCGGCTCGACGTGTGCGTCGCCAACGCCGGGGTCTGGCCCACCGAGGATCTCCCGGTGTGGCAACTGCCCCTGCAGCGATGGGAGGCGACGCTGCGCTCCAACCTGACTGCGACCTTCTTGACCGCCCGGGCCTTCCTCCGCCACGCCGCCACCACCGGGAGCGGCTCGCTCGTGCTGGTCGGATCCACCGCCGGGGTGTTCGGGGAGGCGGGGCACGCCGACTACGCCGCCGCCAAGGGGGCGATCGTGTCGGGGCTGCTGCTCTCGATGAAGAACGAGGCGGCCCGGATCGGCAACGGGGTCCGGGTCAATGCGGTTGCCCCGGGGTGGACGGTGACCCCGATGATCGGCGACAAGGGGTTGGACGAGTCCAACGTGGCCCGGGTCACCGCCACGATGCCGTTGAAGAAATTCGGCAGACCGGAGGACGTGGCCGCCCAGGTCGTAGTACTCGCCTCGGACCGCATCTCCGGGCACGTCACCGGCCAGGTGGTGGTGATCGCCGGGGGGATGGAAGGGCGGCTGGTTCCCTAGAGGCGCCGTCGCTCCGCCGGCGCCAGGTCGGGGTTTGCCCAGTCCTGGTCGTGAGGGTTGATCAGCACCCCGGGCGGGTTGACTTCGTCGATGCGATCCAGGGTGGCGGGGTCGAGCCGGGTGGCACCCACCTTCAGCAGGTCCTCTAGCTGGGCCTCGGTGCGCGGCCCGAGCAGTGTGGTGCTCACCGCCGGGTGCTCGCCGCACCATGCCAGGGCAAGGTGGGTGAGCGGCATCCCGGCATCGGCGGCGATCCCGACCAGTCGTTCCACCATCGCCAGCTTCGCCTCGTTGGCGGCATCGAAGTACTGCGGAAAGCGCTCGGCGCGCGACCCTTTGGGGGCGGGGTGCTCCCGGGTGTACTTGCCGGTGAGCCATCCCCCGGAGAGCGGGCTCCAGGTGATCACCGCGGTGCCGTGGCGGCGGCACGTGGGGAACAGGTCGGTTTCCACGTTGCGGGCGAAGATGTTGTAGAGCACCTGCTCCGACCGGGGCGGGATGGCGCTGCGGCGGTCACTCGTCCAGAGCGCATCGACGATCTGGCCGGGAGGGAACATCGAGGTGCCCCAGTAACGGATCTTCCCGGCGCGCACCAGGTCGCTCAAGGCATCCACCGTGTCCTCGATGGCGGTGGCGGCATCGGGACGGTGCGCCTGGTACAGGTCGATCCAATCGGTCCGCAGCCGGCGCAGGCTCTCGTCGACCGCCCGCACGATCCAGCGGCGGGAGTTGCCTCGCCGGTTGGGGTCGTCGCCCATGGGGTTGTGGAACTTGGTGGCCAGGATCACCGCGTCGCGCCTCCCCTCCAGGGCGGCACCGACGATCTCCTCGCTCTCTCCGCCGGCGTATACGTCGGCGGTATCGACCAAGTTGATCCCGGCGTCGAGGGCACGATGAATGATGCGAGTGCACTCGACCCGATCGGAGTTGCCCCACGCCCCGAGCATCAAGGTGCCCAGCCCGTAACGGCTCACCCGAAGCCCGGTGCTTCCAAAGGCGCGGTACTCCACAAGAGAGAGGTTAGGGACGTGTTTCGGGCGGGTGATCCGTCGCCCGTCGCCCGTCCGCGTAGTGCGAGTTAGGCCTGGCCGTGTCGGGCGTCGGGAGTCGGGTGTCGGGTATTGGGTATCGGGCATCGGGCATCGGGCAATCGGGTATCGCAGCGGACGGCGTGGAGGTAACCTCGGGACATGGAAGTAACAATCGAGTACTGCGCCGTTTGAGGCTATCGGGACCGTGCCGTGCGCATGGTCGATGGCCTGCTCGAGGAGTTCGAGCACAAGATCGAATCGATCGGGATGATTCCGTCCCGTGGGGGAGTCTTCGAGGTGACCGTAGACGGTGACCTGATCTACTCCAAGAAAGCGACCGGGGTCCACGCCGAATACGAGGACGTGGCCGGCCCGATCCGCCAGCGGGTGGGCAAATAGAAGGAGGCGAATGTGATCGACCTCAGTGATCGCGTCGGCCAGGAGATCGGGGTCGGCACGTGGATGGAGATCACCCAGGATCGGGTGGACGCCTTTGCGTCTGCCACCGACGACCACCAGTGGATCCACGAGGCAGGGGAGCAGGCCAACAACGGGCCCTTCGGCGGGCCCATCGCCCATGGCTTCCTCACCCTGTCGCTGCTCACCCCGCTGACCCGCGACGTGATGGCGCCAATCGCCCAGGGTGCGGTGATGGCGATCAACTACGGCCTCGACAAGGTGCGGTTCATCACCCCGGTTCGGGTCGGATCGCGGATTCGCGCCCGTGTGAAGCTTGCGGAGTCGAAGCCGATCGAGAACGGGGTGCAGCTCAAGACCGAGACCACCATCGAGATCGATGGTGCGGAGCGTCCCGCTGCGGTGGTGGAGAGCCTGGTCCGCCTCTACGGCTGAGCCAAGCAGTCCTGAGTCCTGAGTCCTGAGTCCTGAGTCCTAAGTTCGGCTCGGACTACGGTTGATCGCCGCTCTCGGATGAACTCGGCTCGGTGACTCTGGACTCTGGACTCTGGACTCATGACTCATGACTCCTTCCACACCACCGTTCCTTCCGGAACCACCACCTCTTCACCATCCACCCAGGTCTCCAATACTGCGATGCGACGCAGGGCATCGGGCGATGCCGTCACCGGGTCGTCGTCGAGAATGGTGAAGGACGCCGGTGCTCCCGGCTCCAGATCGGCGTCGTCCCCGATGGCGGCGGCCGATCCGGTGGTGAACAGAGCGAGCGCTTCCTCGGCGGTGATCGCCTCTTCGGGCACCAGTCCGCAGCGGTCGCGGGCTGCCGCCATGCCCCATAGCGGATGGGGCGGCTCGACCGGGCAATCCGATCCGCCGGCGAGCGAGGCGCCGGCATCGAGCAGCGAACGGAACGCATAGGTGCGCCGCATCCGCTCAGGCCCGACCCGCTTCTCCAGCCAGGTGGTCTCCGAAGCGAGAAAGGCAGGTTGCACAGAGGCGGTGACCCCGAGACGACCGAAGCGGGCGATGTCGTCTGCGGTGAGCACCGAGGCGTGCTCCACCCGAAGCATTGCCGGGTCGGCTCCCTCGGCGACGAGGGTCTCCATCAGGTCGAGCACCGCCGTGTTGGCTCGATCGCCGATGGCATGAATCGCTACCCGTCCCCCCAGGCCGAGGGCGACGCGGGCCATGTCCAGATAGGCGCCGGGGACGATGCGATTGGTTCCGGTCTGGTCGGGCCGGTCGCTGAAACCCCGATGCATCGCCGCGGTGTGACCGCCGAGGGACCCGTCGGAGAACATCTTCACTCCGGTGAAGCGCACCCGGGCTCCGGTCACATCGAGACGGGCCGCGGCGCGTTCGAGCTCGGCGGGGGACGCGGCGATCACCATGACTCCGAAGTAGATGGGGAGGCCGTGCGCTGCGGCGAGCACCGTGTCGAGTTCCGTGCCCCCGCCGCCCCACTGACCGCTTCCGGCGGCAACCATGGCACCCACACTGGTGAGTCCGACCGAGGCGAGTCCGTGTGCTGCGCTCACCAGGTCGTTCGGCTCTACGGGTGCGCTGAGAGCGCCCAACGCTGCGGCCACCGCATCGATGGCGTTCTCCCGTAGCACCCCGGTGGGCTCCCCCGAGTCGTCGCGATCGATCACCCCGCCCTCGGGGTCGGGTGTACCCGGCCCGATCCCGGCGAGTGCCAGGGCGACAGTGTTGGCGATGGCGACGTGTCCGCAGTACCGGATCACCAGGATGGGCCGCACCGCAGAGACCCGGTCGAGCAACGTGCGATTGGGGAGGCGACCCTCCGCCAGGCTCTCGTCGTCGAGGCGCAACGCGGTGAGTGCGGCGCCGGGGGGCAGCTCCCGGTCGGCGGCTGTAAGGCGATCTGCCACATCGTCGAAGTCCCGGGCAGTCTTCAGCGACGGGCGAGCCAACAGCGCCGCCAGTCCTACGGGATGCATATGGGCATCGCGCAGACCGGGCACGATGGTGGCGCCGGGGAACCGTTCCTCCACCAGGTCGGCAGTTCGAAGATCTCCGGAGCGGCCCACGGCGGTGATACGACCCGAGGTGAGCAGCAGGGCATCCCCGAGGACCCCACTGTGGTCACGCACCGATTCCACAACGATGAGGCGGCGAATCATCTCGAGCCGGGCTCCTGTCTCCAGTGATTGGACATGGAGTGATCGACCTGCGATGGGCGATGGGCGATGGGCGCAGTCACCATCCGTCAGTCTCCTATCGCGTCGCCAGGATCGCCAGTTCCGGCTGTCAGCTGTCAGCTGTCAGCTGTTTCGCAGTTCGGCCGCGATCTTGTGACCCCACACGAGGGCAGGTTCGGGTGTCTCGAAGATTCGGACGGGACGCCGCACCTCGTTGTCGGCGAGCCAGCGATCCACCAGAAGCTGCATCGGCCCGTCGTGTCCCACGATCACTGCGGTGGCGAGCGCCCATCCGGCCTCGTCGCCGGCAAAGAAGGCCCGCGCCTCGCGGTCGATGAACGAGACCTTGCGCAGGTCGCTGACAACCACATATGGGCCTGCGGCGACTGCAACGAGCTGACGACGCAACTCGCGCGCCGCTTCGACTTCGAGCAGCAGCCCCCCGTCGGCGACGAGGTGAATAACGCCGTCGGCGTAGCGGGTAAGTGTCACCCCGGGCGGATGATGCCCGGTGTAGACCACCGCGATCCCTTCTTCTTCCACGACATGGAGGCTAGCCCGGGGGATCGCCAGAATCTGTCACTCCCGGTTCCTTCCCCGTCGACGGTCGCGATCACGGAAGGTCGTCAGCGCCCACCCACCCCCCGCCACCAGGGCCGATCCGGCCACGGCGAGTAGTGCACCCGCCGGAAAGAGGGTCGACTCCTCCGCCCCTTCGGCGGCGATGGTGAGTTCAGCGGGGACGGTGGTGGTGGTGTCCGGGGTCGTGGTGGTGGTGGTGGTGGTGTCCGGAACCGTGGTGGTCGTGGTGGTGGTGTCGGGAACCGTGGTGGTGGTGGTGGTGCGGCTAGCCGCCACCGATCGGGCGGGGGCCGTGGGGACCGTGGTGTCGGGAACCGTGGTGGTGGTGGTGTCGGGAACTGTGGTGGTTGTCTCGGGAACGGTGGAGGTGGTGTGGGTGAAGGGGGTGCTGGTGACGATTAGCAAGGGGCTGGTGTCGGGACACGTGGTGGTGGAGTCG
>CAYTTU010000022.1:0-5945 GCA_964440905.1 uncultured Acidimicrobiia bacterium
GACGCTGACATCCCTGAGTCGGTACGCGTGCTTGCTACTGGTCTTCGTCGGTTTGACGACAGGTTCCCAGTCCTGGGGAAGTCGCGGCTTCGCCTGGCCTACGAGGTACTAGCGGAGTCCCACAATGCACAACGTGGACAGTATGGAGAGCCGGACACGAGGTATGTAAACCAAGTCACACGGATGGCACGAGACTTCGCCAGTGACAGGGGCACTCCGATCGGCCGTCTCAACCTGGGCTACATATTCAAGTCTCTTGTCTTCTCCGGGGCAGCCTCGCGGAGCCTGCGTGCTGAGGAGATCGCACGTGTCTTCGCTGACTTCACAATCAAGCGCCTGCATCTACTTCGCCTTCTAGCCGCGCAGCCGAAAGACCAGGAATCGCAGGTAGCTGCTTTGCGAGACTGGCTCCAGGCCGACATTGTCTCAGACGCCGGTTAGGCATCGAGTCGATCGTGACCGCGGTGGCCTCGCTGGGTCTGGAGGTGCGGGCGGGTTTGCACACCGGAGAGGTGGAGGTGGTGGGTGACGACGTCGCCGGGCTGGCGGTCCACATCGGAGCGCGTGTGGCGGCGCTCGCCGCGCCGGGAGAGGTGCTGGTGGCGCGCACGGTGAAGGATCTGGTGGCCGGCTCGGGTCTCGAGTTCGAGTCACGCGGTGTGCAGGACCTCAAAGGCATCTCCGATCGGTGGGAGGTCTTTGCCGTCGTCCCCTGATCGCGGCAGGTGCTGGTCGTCTAGCGGGGGGGAGAGAGTTCCCAAGCGACCACGAGACCGTTGCGATGCACCGGATGTATGAGCTCGCCGAATGGTGCACTAGCCATGTGGCTCAGCCCGACCCTGAGGCGCGCCAGAGCTTGAAACGCTTCCACCAAGCTGATCACTGGATACTCGGCGCTGTCATAGCCGATGAACACGATCGCCTTGCGGTTGGGGAATCCTGAGTTCATCAGCTTGTCGCAATCGGTGAGGGCGGACCGATGTGCGGGGTAGGGAGAGAGAACATGTGTTGGGAGGTTGTCATTGGGCTTTCCATTGTCGCCCAGCATGCGGATCAACTTGACCTCGAGGGACCATTCCCATTCCGGTGCCGAGCCAATGCATACGTCGCACTTCTGTCTCGAGGCTGTCGGGTACGGGACGCTCAGAGCATGGTTCGCGTAGCGGCCAGGATCTGAGGAGGCGAGCTCCGCAATGATCAATTCGACCGTCGCGGACTCAGGGTGAGGTCCGATGCCAGGTTGAAACAGGTGGCCGGTTCGCTGGTTCGCCGCCTGAGGCCGACGACCGTCGACCCGGGTCAGGGCAGCGGCAAAGTCCTCACAGAACTCCTGAAGCTCCATGCGAGGACGCTAGCTAGGCCCAATCCGACAGGATCCAGCTTGGAGACTTGACGGGCCGAGGTTGCAGAGGCCTGTCGCCGAACGCCGACCTACGCCGCCTTTCGTCTGGGCCGTCCCAACCTGCTTCCCGGTTTCACGCCCGCCTCAACCACCCCTCAAAACGGCCGATAAAGACGAAGTGCCACCCGACCGCCTTGGACATCGGATTTCGGGCCGCGTCTACACCGTAGGCGTCTACTCGCTCTTGGCCGCCGGCCTGGTGGCAACCGTCGTATTCCCTGATCGGGCCACCGATGTCGGGCCGCTCACCGTCCTGGTCGGCTTCGCCGCCGCCGCCACCAACCTCCTTCACAAGTCCCGGGCGCTAACCGGGAAGGACCGGGTGGCGTGGACGACTATCGGCGTCGGCTTCGTCGTGGCTTCGGTGGGCATGGTCAGTTTCGGGGTGACGGAGATTGTGGCGGGCTCGGTCCCTTCGTTCGGTCCGCTCGACCTACCCTTCCTCGCTGCCTACTGCGTGGTCCTCTTCGGGTTCGCCATCCTTCCCCACCAGTCGGCGCGGCGCGGTGAGCGGATCAAGACCTACCTCGACGGGGTTCTCGGGGCGCTGGCGGTGTCGCTGGTGGCCTGGGTGCTGTTCCTCGACGACATGCTCCGCGGCTTCGCCGACGCCTCGGGATGGGAGCGGTGGGTGGGACCGGCCTACCCGATCCTCGACATCGCCGCCCTAGTGGTGCTCCTTTTGCTGGGCGCCCGGAGGACTGCACTCAGGTTCGATCCCCGGCTGATGTGGTTCGGTGCCGGCCTGCTCGCCCAGGTGGTGGCGGATGTGCTGTACCTGCGGAAAGGCATCGGGGAGTCCTTCGCCGACACCCGCCCCAACTTCCCGGCCTTCATCTTCGCCGCCGGCTGCTACTTCACCGCGGCCCGTCTACTCGACCATCGCTTCAAGCACCGCGAATACGCCGACCGCCCTGCGTCGGGATGGGCGATGATCGGCCCGTACGCCGCCGCGACGGTCGCGATCACGGTGGCCTCGGTGGAGGTGGCGAACACCGACATTCCCACCGGAACCCGGACCCTGCTCCGCATGATCATGCTGATGGTGATCCTGGTGATCCTGCGCCAAGCGGTCGCCATCCGGGAGAACAGCCGGGTGATGGCCCGGCAGCGCGCCCAAATGGTTGCCTCGGTGTCGCACGAACTGCGCACCCCGCTGACTGCAATCGTCGGCTACCTCGACGTCCTGGAAGACGCTGACGACCTCACCGAGGAGGAGCGTTCCGAACTCACCGCCGTGGTTGGACAGCAATCCCGCTACATGGCGGCGCTGGTCTCCGATCTGATCGACATCCAACACGACGGGCACGCCACGATCAAACCGGTGGACCGGTTCGAGGAGGTGTCGGCCCTGGTGGCCCGATCGGTGCGCGGGGTGGACACCGAGGAGGTCAAAGTGGGTCTCGAGGTCGACTCCGCACTCCAGGCCTACGTCGACGCTCGGCGCGTCCAGCAGGTGGTGGCCAATCTGGTCTCCAACGCGGTGCGTTATGGCGGGAACTCTGTGGTGGTGCGCGCCCACCGAGCCGGAGATGACCTGGTGATCGAAGTGCATGACAACGGGCCAGGAGTACCGCGTCGGTGGGAGTTGGCGGTCTGGGACCGCTTCGAGCGCGGCCCGATGCGGTTCAGTGCCCGCCACGGCGGATCCGGGCTCGGCCTGGCAGTGGTGTCGGACATCGCCGCCGCCTACAGAGGAACCACAGAGTGCACCCGATCTGACCGCCTCGGTGGCGCCCTCTTCCGGGTGGTCCTGCCCAACCGAGTGGTGCACCGTCGCACGGAGGCGCTGGCCCCGGCGGTCTAGCGAGCGATCAGCCCCGGTTCATCCGATCACGCCACGCCAGCCACTTCTTGCCGTCGTTCACCGTCCAGTCCGGCCCGTTGAATCCGAGGGTGAACTGGGTGAACCCCATGTCGATGTAGGTCTGGGCGTCCTCCTTGAGAAGACGGTCGACGTCGTCTGGCTGCAACCCCAGTCCCCACTCGATGTCGTGCGGGTCGCGTCCGATCTCGTCGCAGTAGCGGCGGAGCGCGGCCACCGCAGGTTCCAGATCGGCGGGACTGTCGGGGAAGGCGGCATGCCACGAATCGGCGTATCGGGCCACCAGGGGCAATGTGAGTTGCTCGCCGGTGCCGGCGATCAGGATCGGCATCTTGCGCACCGGTGGGGGATTGAGCCGCGCCAGCCGGTCGACGTACTTGGGCATGTCCCGGCCTAGTGCCCGGATCCGCTGGGCGGCGGTGCCGAACTCGTAGCCGTACTCCTCGTAGTCCCGCTTGAACCATCCGGCTCCCAGGCCGAGGATGAATCGGCCATTGGAGATGTGATCGATGGTGCGCGCCATGTCGGCCACCAGCTGCGGGTTGCGGTACGAGTTGCAGAGCACGAGTGGTCCGATCTCGGCACGAGTGGTGGCTTCGGCGAAAGCGGCCAGCACGGTGAGACACTCGAAGTGGGCCCCGTTCTTGCGGCCGTAGAGCGGATAGAAGTGGTCCCAGGTGTAGATGATGTCGTAACCCATCTCGTCGGCCTGCACCGCGGCGCGGCGCAGGTCGGCAAAGGTGCCGTGCTGGGGGTGGAGTTGGGCGGCGATGCGGATCGGGCGGTTCATGGGTCACATTCTGCTGCAGGCGTGAGCGCAAGGGGATCGGTGGACCTCTGTCGGCCCTCGCTGGTCACTGCCCTGGCTGAGGTCCCCGTGGTCGAGCCAGTAACGAAGCACCGGCCAAAGGCGATTACCGTGGGGGATCCGATCACCTCAAGGAGGTCTCCATGACCCCGCTCTTTCTGGCCAGCGTCTCCGCGGTGTGGGCGATCGGCATCGTGCTGATCATCATCGGCATCGTCTACATCACCCGCGCCCGAATGATGCTCGGCGGGATCCTGGTGGTCGTAGGGATTCTGATGGGCGGCCTCAACGTGCTCAACACCTTCGGATAGACCCCTTACTCCGCCCGTGGTGGGGGATTCTCGGAGTACGCGTAGCATCGTCCGCGGGCATGGTCAGGACCCCCACCCCCGAACTGCCGCAACTCGAGGTGCGCTCTCGCGCCGAGTGGCGTCGCTGGCTGCAGCGCAACCATGCGGCCTCGCCCGGGGTGTGGTTCATATTCCACAAGGTGCATACCGGTAGAAGGACCGTCAGCTACGACGAGGCGGTAGAGGAGGCGTTGTGCTTCGGCTGGATCGACAGCATCGCCCGAAGGCTCGACGATGAGCGTTACCTCCAGAAGTTCAGCCCGCGCCGCCCCGAAAGCCGGTGGTCGGAATCGAACCTGGTACGGGTCAAGAGGCTGATTGCCGCCGGCCTCATGACTCCGGCGGGAATGGCCCAGGTGGAAGGGGCTGAGTCACGTCCGGCGGTGGCCCCGGCGGTGTCCGCGGAGGTCGGCGCCGATCTACGCCGGGCGCTGGCCAAGCGCCCCACGGCAGCCAAGCGGTTCGCCGAGTTGCCTCCCGGTTACGTTCGCGCCTCGATGCGATGGATCAACAGCGCCAAGAAACCCGATACCAGGGCGCGGCGCATTGCCGAGTTCGTGGCGGTGACGGCGCGGGGGGAGAGGATCGGGTCTAAATAGCTATTGGCTATTGGCTATTGGCATTGGCCGGAGTCAGGCACCGCCGATCACTACCGACTCCAGTACCGGTTCTGCCGCGGCTAGGGCTCGATCCCACTGGGCAACGGAGCCACCCACCATTACCACCAATAGGCCGTTGGTGGTGTCGAAGAGGGAGATCCAGAGCCGCCGTCCTGGATCGAAACCGAGAATGCCCGGTGATACCAGCATCACCGATACGGTGCTTTCGCCCCGATTCTCGATCTCCACCGTGAACCCGTCGTGACCGCCAAGCCGCGAGGCGCTCTCCCCAATTACGAGCAGGCCGGGATTGGCTTTGATGGCGGCCACCGCATCGGGTGCGGTGGTTGCCGGCAAGATCGCTCCACCTGCACCGACGACGCCTTGGACTCGGCCGAACTGCACGGCGACGACATCCGGAGAGCCCGGGTCCTGCTGGACGTCGAAGAAGCCGTCGGTGAGCGTGCCAGCGTTCCAGCCGTTCTCGAGCGTGAACTCGATCGGCGGCACGAACCCGGCTCGGGTGTAGGTCCCGGCAGGCAGTTGGCCCGGCGTGAGCTCCCGGGGCTCGGTGGTCATCGCCGGATCACCCGCCGAACACGCCACCGCAAGAACACTGACCGCTACGAGACCTACCACTCGCACTGCTGTTACCTCTTCTATCACCCATCGCCCTTCTGGCCAATAGCCAATAGCCAACGGCTATCGGCACTCCGTCGACATCTCCAGGATCACAGAGGTGTCGGTGGGCTGGGTTTCGCCGAAGTAGAAGCACAGCTCGCCGCCGGCATTGGTGAGGCGGTACCAGTACTCGCCGTCACCGTTCTTGCCCGACGACAGGCCGGGGTAGATCTCGAGCAACTGGACCCGGGTGTGGCCCGGGCCGATGCCCTGCGGGGTGGTGGCATAGAACGGGTGCCGGGGATTGCCGTCCTTGTCGGTGGTGGGAGCCAGGACCCGG
>CAYTTU010000023.1:0-8256 GCA_964440905.1 uncultured Acidimicrobiia bacterium
GGCGAGCGGTGAGTCGGCCGCACGCGAGGAACCCTCTGCACAGCAGAGGGTTCCTCGCATCTTGGCCGAGCAACGGAGGTGCGTTTGGAGGCGCTGAGCCTGCTGCGCTGTCCCCGTGCCCGGAGTGCCTTTGCCTACTTACGCTCTTTGGCCAGGTTCACGGTGAGCGCACGCCCGCCCATGTCCTTGCCGCTGAGGGAGTCGATGGCCTTGCGAGCCTCGTCCGCAGAAGCCATCTCGACGAAGCCGAATCCGCGCGAGCGGCCGGAGTCGCGATCCATGACCACTTGGGCCTTGGTGACCTGACCATGCTGAGAGAACAGAGCCTCCAGCTGGGCTGAGTCTGTGTCGAACGTGAGATTCCCCACGTAGATATTGGTGGACATTGTCTTGCTCCTCTTGAAGCCGTCGATCGTCGTTGCGCCCCACAAGGTTCGAAGCCCGGGGGTCACAACCGACCGAAACCGGGTGAGCACTTTGGCTAGGCCCTATGGCCACTTCACCCGACGGTAAGAAAGGAGAAGAGAGGCGCAGCACGCATCAGGCGTGCACTGTGAGGTTGATTATACCCTCCGGGTGACGCTACCCGACCTTTCAAGGGCTGGGCCGGATAGCACTCCCGGCGGATCGCCGAGCGCTTCGATCTGGCGAAAAAAGTCGTGCCGCCGCCTCGGATCGAGGGTCAACGCCGCCAGGGGCCGCGGTTCCACTCACCACCGCGCTGCCGGTCCAATTGGCGCAATGAGACCGCGAGGGCGGTGAGCCCCGCGGCGCCGAACAGCAGCCACGGCAAGTGGTTGGCGGT
The DNA here is from genome assembly GCA_964440905.1 of uncultured Acidimicrobiia bacterium. Lineage (GTDB taxonomy): Bacteria > Actinomycetota > Acidimicrobiia > Spongiisociales > UBA11373 > UBA11373. The sequence goes on from CAYTTU010000023.1 coordinate 806, forward strand.
ACGTTCCGGCGGCGCCGGCGGTGAGACCACCGGTAGCGCCACGCACTCCGACTGCCCGGGATCCGGCTGGTGGGTGCCCGCAGCGCAGGCCAGCTGGGCGGAGGCACCGGCCGCGGGTACGAAGTGATCGATCGCCGCCGAGAGACATCCGGTGGAACCGGTCTCGGGCTGATACGAACCGGTGCCGCAGGCGACCTGATCGATGGCACCGGGGCCGATGGCGAAGTGGCCCGGTTCGGCGGTGAGACACGATGAGGCCAATATCCCCGGCTGATAGGTACCGGGGGGACATGGGGTCGCCGCGGTCGCGGCGGCATCGGCGACGAAGCGTCCGAAGCCGGCGCTCAAGCACACCGTCGCCCCGGATTCCGGTTGATAGGTGCCCACACCACAGGGACGCGCTGCGGTGGCTCCCTCGGTGGGCATGAAGTGACCCGGCGGCGTCGGCAGGCACTCGGTGGCGCCGGGATCGGGCTGATAGCTGCCCCCGACGCAGGCCCATTGCGTGGCGAATCCCTCGGCCGGCACGAAGTGACCTGGATCGGCGGGGAGGCACGACCGGGATCGCTCGGCGGGCTGATACGCCCCCGGGGCACAGGGAAGCTGGGTGACCGCGGCGGAGCGCGCCACGTAGTGACCCGCGTCGGCGCGGCGGCACCCGGTTCGGCCGGGGAGAGGCTGAAAGGTTCCCGGAGCACACAACGACGCGTCAGTGGCCGCCTCGCCGGAGACGTAGTGACCCGGGGCGGCTTCGACACACCCCGTGGCGGCAGCATCCGGCTGATACGTGCCGGCGAGACATGCCACTTGGGAAGCCGCCCCCGATGTGGCGACGAAGTGCCCGGGTTCGGCGGGGAGGCATCCGGTCTGTCCAGACTGCGGCTGGAAGAATCCCGGAGGACACTCCAGGTCGGCGATGGCCGCCGAGACGTCGACGAACCGTCCCGGCGCCGCCGGCAGACAGTCCGCCTGGCCGGGATCAGATTGATATGACCCGGGGAGGCACGGTTCCTGGGTCGTGGCGCCGGGACCCGGAGCCCGGTGCCCAGGATCCGCCGGGTTGCAGTCGGTCTGCGCGGCGGCGGGCTGAAATGAGCCGGGCGGGCAGGGAACGCAGTTGCCCGCCCCGTCGTAGGACTCCCCGGCTATGCAGTCCCCTTGCTCGGCGCCGGATGCGGGTGCTGCCGACGCCAGCACCGCGAGGGAGATGATGGCAAGCAGGATCACGAGGCGGACGGGACGAAGCATGGGGTGAGGATGGCGGGATACGGCGCGGGTGTCTAGTCGGGACTCGCGGTCCTCCGACCGAGCGAGGGGCGATGAGCAATGAGCGATGAGCAATGGGCGATGGGCGACAGGACGGGCGACGGCTATCAGCTTCCTGCCGTCGGCGGCTTGTCTTTGTCGTGTGCCTGGCGCTCGCCGAGGACGAGCGAGAGCGGTTTGGTGGCGACGTCCGCGGTCACCTTGAGGAACTCGACCAGTCCCTTGCCGACGGCGCCGGGAATCGCCCCAAGGCGGGGACCACCGACGAAGCCGCGGCGCCCGAAGTAGATCCACAGGCCGACCCCGACCACCGTCATCAACACCATGACCGCCAGGTACCCCCAGCGCCAAAAAAGCTCGGGCATGTGGCGGAAGTTCATCCCGTAGATGCCGGCGATGAGCGACAGCGGCAACACGATGGCGGAGAACACGGTCAGCACCTTCATCACCTCGTTGGCGCGCTCGGCCACCGTTCCCCGATACGACTCGAGCACACTGCCCAAAAGGATCGGCGCCGCCTCCAGGCTGCGGTTGAGCCGGCTGTAGTCGTCGAATACGTGGATGAGTCGTCGCCTCCCCTGCCGGGTGATGCCGGGGTACTCCTCGCGCCCCAGGACGCGAAAGATGTCGCGCTGCGCCGAGACCACCTGTCCCAGGGTGTGGCTGTCGCGCCGCAGTGCGAGCACCTCACCGGGTATCGACGGCACCGCCATGACGGCGCGTTCCTCGAGTTCCTCGATGCGAAGGTCGAGTCCGTCGACCAACGGACGGAAGGCCTCCGCTCCGATCTCGGCAATCCGCGCCCACAGCAGATCGGGACCGGCGCCATTGAGAACCCCGTGCTGAAGGACGTGCCCTCGACCCCAAACGAACCCGGGCAGATCCTCGGAGTGAAAGGTGACCAGATACGTCGCCGAGATGAACACGTCGTACTCGATCGTGACCAGCCGGTCTGCTTCGGCGGAGAGGCCGTGTCCGACCACCAGGGTGTGGTCGTCGCGTTCTTCGACCTTGGGGTACTTGCTCCAGTCGAGCACGTCCTCGACCTCCAGGGCGTCGAGACCGAAGTGCGACCCGACCTCGGCGACGTCTGCGGCGGTGAACCCGGCGACATCGAGCCAGATCCACCCCGGGGCGGCCCGCACCTCGTCGAGGCGTTCGTAGGGGATCGACTCGGCGACCGTTGCTCCCGGGGCGACATGGAACAGGTGTTGTGGCACAGGAGGATTATCGCGCCCCGCTGGCGAGGGAGGACGAGGCCGAACCGCGCCCAAGGTTCCAGACGCACCGGAACCACCATGGTGTCCCGGTCTGGCATGCTTCACCTCGATGACCGAACCACCGCCACGCCGCCCCAGCGCGCCTCCCCGCTCACCCTGGTGGCGGGGTCCCAACCTTCCCTATCTGGCGGCAAGCCTGGTATCGGTGGCGGTACTGGTGCCCTTTCTTCTGCTGGCCCGGCCTTTCGTGCCCACCGCACCAAACGATGGAGGGGTGACCACGACCACGATCCCGGGTTCCGAAGCCGGCAGCAGCACCACGCTCCCCGGGGGCACTGCGCCGACCACGACGACAGACGGCGCCGTCACCACCGCCCCGACGCTCCCCCCCGGCACCGGGGCGCTGCAGGCTCTCGACCTGGAAAGCCTGGCCACCGGGATCCCGTTCCCCGTGTTCGCCACCGCCCTGCCCGGCGACGATCGGATTTTCGTGCTGGAACGCCAGGGTCGGATCAGGCTGATCGATGCCGAGCAGGGCCTGCTGGGGACTCCCTACCTCAACCTGGTGGACCGGGTCGGGTCTGGTGGCATCGAGAACGGCTTGCTGGGGATGGCGTTCCATCCCGAGTTCGCTGCCAACGGCCGCTTCTACGTCTACTACACCACCGCGGCTCTCAACTCGCGGCTGTCGGAGTTCCGCGCCGATGACTCCGACGACGACACCGCCGACTCCGGCACCGAGCGAATCCTGCTCGAGGTGCCGCAGCGGGGAATCCGGCACCGCGCCGGAATGCTGCAATTCGGACCCGAGGGGTACCTATACGTTGCTCTCGGTGACGGCGGCATGGCCGACCGCAGCGCCCAGGAGCTCGACGTGTATCAAGGGAAGATTCTCCGCATCGATGTCGATGTCGAAGAGCCCTACGCCATTCCCACCGACAACCCCCACGCCTCCGGGGGCGGACTCGGGGAGATCTGGGCGCACGGCTTGCGCAACCCGTGGCGGTTCTCCATCGACGCCGATGCGGGCTTCATATACATCGGCGACGTCGGGCAATCGGTGTGGGAGGAGATCAACGTCCAGCCGCTGACGGAGGCCGGACTCGACTACGGCTGGCCGGACTTCGAGGGCGAGGACTGTTACCAGCCGGTCGACGGCTGCGACCTGACGGGATGGGTGGCGCCGACGGTTGCCTATACCCACGAGGAGGGCTGCTCGGTGACTGGTGGCTACGTGTATCGCGGCAACGCCATCCCCGAGGTCTACGGCCACTACTTTTATGCGGACTGGTGCAACGGCTGGATCCGCAGCTTCCGCTACGACTCCGGTGAAGTAACCGACGAGCAGGACTGGTCGGCCGACCTCGATGGTGCCGGTCAGGTGGCCTCGTTCGGCATCGACGGTGCCGGTGAACTGCTGGCGGTGGACAGCAACGGGAGCGTGTTTCGAGTCGTGCCGGTTCGGGGCACTACTTAGTCATGAGTTTGGAGTTTGGAGTTTGGAGTAAGCCTCGGAGCGCTCTGGAACTCTGAACTCTGAACTCCAAACTCCGAACTCTGACCTCTCACACCGGCAGCCCCAGCCCCCTTGCGATCACCAACCTCAGCACCTCGCTGGTGCCCTCACCGATTTCGAGGATCTTGGCGTCGCGATAGAAGCGCGCCACCGCGGTTCCCTCGATGACCCCGGCGCCGCCGAATACCTGAGTAGCGACACGGGTCGCGTCCACCGCCGCCTCCGAGGCGAACAGTTTCGCCTGGGCGGCGGCATGCTTGAACGGGCGGCCGGTGTCGCGCAGCCAGGCGGCGCGGTAGGTGAGCAGTCGCGCCGCCTCCACCGCAACCTGGAGATCGGCGATCTTGAATGCCACCGCCTGGTTGGCCCCAATGGGCCTCCCAAAGGCGGCGCGCTGGATGGCGTACTCGAGCGACTGCTCGAGACAAGCGGTGGCGACCCCGAGCGACATCGCGGCGATGGCGATACGACCGTCGTCGAGTATCGACAGGAACTGCTGCAGGCCGCGACCCGGCTCGCCCAGCAGGTTGTCGGACGGGACCCGGCATGACTCGAAGCGCAGCCCGTGGGTGTCCGAGGCCCGCCATCCCATCTTGCGATACGCCGGCTCGACGACAAGTCCCGGGGTTCCGGCGGGGACCACGATGGTGCTGATGCCATCCTCCGAGGTACGGGCGGTCACCGTGATCAGCGCGGTGATCGGAGTGCCCGAGTTGGTGATGAATGCCTTGGTGCCGTCGATCACCCACTCATCGCCGTCGCGTACCGCCCGGGTCCGGGTGGCAGCGGCGTCGGATCCGGCGTCGGGCTCGGTGAGAGCGAAGGCGGCCAGAGCGCGACCGGAAAGCAGATCGGGCAGCCAGCGACGCTTCTGTTCCTCGGTGCCGAAGGCGAAGATCGGGTTCGCTCCGAGACCCACCGCGGCCTCCAGGGTGATGGCTACAGACGAGTCCACCCGGGCGATCTCCTCCACCGCGATGCAGAACGTGAGGAAGTCGGCGTCATGACCGCCGTACATCTCGGGAAACGGCAGTCCGAACAGGCCGAGTTCGCCCATCGCCGCCACTGCCTCGAGCGGAAATTGATGCTCGGCGTCCCATAGCTCCGAGTGGGGGGCGATCTCGGTCGCGGCGAATGCCCGCACCACTCGTCGAAACTCCTCGTGCTCCGGGGAGAGCGCAAAGTCCAAACCAACCTCCGGTCCTGCCGCCAGAGGGTACCCGCGGCGCGGTGACCGCCCGGCCGAGGCGGCGAAGGCCCGGGCTACCGTGCCGACGGTGACGCGGCTCATCGGCCTGGCCGGGATCCTGGTTATCTCCTTTTCAGGGATATTCGTCCGCCTTGCCGACGTCTCCCCCACCACCGCGGCGTTCTTCCGCGCCGCCTACGCCCTGCCGGTCCTGGTGGTGGCAGCGCGGTTTATGACCGACGACCGCACCCGCCGGGAGCGGCTGCTGGCCTTCGCCGCCGGAGCACTGTTCGCCGCCGACCTCACCCTGTGGCACACCTCGATCGAGTACATCGGCGCCGGGCTCTCCACGGTCGTCGCCAACTCCCAGGTGCTGTGGGTGGGTCTGCTCGCCTGGGTGCTGCTCGGAGAGCGGCCCCGGCCGATGGCCTTCGCGGTCGTACCCGTCGCTCTGGTCGGAATCACCCTGATCGGTGGACTGGGCCGCGACGACGCCTACGGATCCGACCCATTGCTCGGGGTGATCTTCGCCCTGCTCGCGGGCGTCAGTTACTCGGCATTTCTGCTGGTGTTCCGCGCCTCCAACCGTCGCATGGGACCTCCAGCAGGACCGCTGCTCGACACCACCGCCGGTGGGGCCGCCACGATGCTGATCATCTCCCGCTTCGACGGGGACTTCTCATTCGCCTTCGACTGGCCATCCCACGGATGGCTGATCCTGCTCGGTGTGGTGATCCAGTCGCTGGGGTGGCTGCTGATTTCGGTAGTGCTCCCTCGCCTGCCGGCGCTGGACACCTCGATGATGCTGTTGCTGCAGCCCGCCTCGACGGTGCTGTGGGCCCAGATCATCTTCACCGAGACCCTCTCGGTGATCCAGTGGTTGGGAGTGGGGATCGTTTTCGCCGCCATCCTCGGTGCCGCCGTGGCGGGTGCCGCCGGGATGCGGCGAGCCGCCCTCGAGGCTCCCGAGCCCTGAGCAGCCTCAGACGAGCTCGGGCAGCAACCCCTCCAGGTCGCGGAAGAACTGGGACCGCGCCATCGCCTGGGTCGCACCCAACGACCGCGCCCGCACCATGGCGAACTCGTCGACATGGGGACCAAACCCGATGGTGCGCACTCCGGCGGTTGCGGCTGCCGTGATCGTCTCGTCGGCGGCGGGATCGGTGAGATCAACCAGAACCAAGATCTGCCCACCGACACCGGAGGCGCCTCGGATTGGATCGAGCCGCAGCCCCCGAGTGACCACCACGCGTTCGATCCGGTCACGGTCCAAAAGGTTGGCCGCAAGCAGCGCTACCGCGGGGCGGGTCACCACCGCAGCCTTGGCCACACCCCAGGCAATGTGGACCCGCCAGGCCTCCTCCCCCAGCGCTGCCGACGATGCCGGCGCCAGGTCGTAATGGTCACCGGGGAGCGCCGCCACCGCCGCGGTGTCGCGTACCGGCACGGGCACCCCGGCTGCCTCCAGGGCCTCGTTGGCCGGCGCCAGAGCCTCCTGGAACAACTCGAGCGGGGTGCGCCGCTGGAGGGCATAGGGCTGGGAGAGCAGTTGATCCAGGGAACGTCCCAGCCACTCGGAGCCCCTCTGCACCGCCTCGGGGATCGACGGCCAGTCCCGTTCGGCCAACCGCTCCCGAAGATAGGGCCGAAACGAGGCGACGAAGGTGACGAGGAGGTCACGAGAAGCCTGGTCCACGGTTCCCGAGACTAAACCGCTGTCAGCTGTCTGCTTGCGCCCTTCCGGTAGAGTTGAGCAGCAATCACACTGAGAGAGGGAATCAATGCGCCGACTCATCCTCCTGGCAGCGCTGCTGGCCTTGGTGGCAACCGCCTGCAAGATCGAAACCAACTTCGGGGCCAACATCCAGGCGGACGGGAGCGGCACCATCATCGCCGAGGTCGGTATGGACGAAGAAGCCCAGGGCTTCCTCCTGTCCGGGGGCGACGATCCCTTTGAGGGGAACGACCTGGCCGATTGTGTCGGCGCCCGCACCCGTGAGGAGGACCGCGGCGACCTGCACTTCTGGATCATCGAGTGCGATGTTGCCGACATCACCGAGTTCGAGACCACGATGACCGACACCGACAACACGTTCCTCGAGTCGTTCAACATCACGGTCACCGACACGCTGGTTTCGGTGAGCGGCCGTGCCTCCGCCGAAGACACCCTCGGTGAGGAATCCGGTGAGTTCTCCCCGGAGGTGTTCGAGGACGCCATCTCGGCGAACCTCCGAATCACCATGCCGGGCCGGATCCTCGA
>CAYTTU010000024.1:0-6657 GCA_964440905.1 uncultured Acidimicrobiia bacterium
CACGGTGGGACGGGCGATCGACATCATTCGGGTCGGGGACCGTCGGGTGATTGACGACCGCAGCGAGGGATCGGCGACCCACGCTTTGGTCGCTTGGCTCTACAACCGCAAGGACGTCCGCCAGGTGGGCAGCCCCTGGGACCTCGATGGCCAAGCGGAACGACGCTCGTTCAGGGATGCGGTCCACCAGGACCACATCCACATCGCCATCGAAATCCCCTGATCCGCTCCTTCAGCCGGGATCGGTGGCGAACCAGCGCAGCGCCGGGCCGTACACCATGTCGTGATTTCCCCGGAAGAGGACCAGCCACACCGCCCCTGACTGCCGGGCGAACACCGGCTCAGGATCCCCCTCTGTAAAGAACGTGTCGATGGTGATCTCACCGGAGAGATGCTCGGGAACCCGGCGTCGCCCGATCTCCTCCACCTCCTCGGGGGTGAGGCGGTCCTCGGGGTCGGCCAGTTGGTTGAAGGCGTTGGCGCCATTGCTCGGTCGGAGCAGCGTGTCGCCAATGCCCTGACCGATGTAGACCGGGGTTTCCTGCTCGCGGGCGGCGTCCAGGTAGGTGATCGGGCTGCGGTGCAGACACTCGTCCTGGGCCGGCCCGGGGGTGGTTGGGACTCCCCCGCACACCCTGCGGATCAGCCCGTAATAGTGGCTTCCGGCGGAGCGCGACTGCTGATAGAACGCCACCAGGTCGTACACCCCGCCCCAGGCGGCCACCCCATCGACCAAATCGGGGTGCCTGCCGGCGAGGAGCAGCGCCATCATTCCCCCACCCGACAGTCCCACCGCATACACCCGGTTGGCATCGACCCCGTCCTGGGCGATGGCGTATTCGATGGCATCGGCCACGTCCTGGACCGCCAGGTCCGACCCCATGGCCTCGGCATCGTCGTTGATCCCGCGGAACTGGGGGGCGATGACGGCCCAACCGTTCTCCTGGGCCCACATCGCAAAGGGGATGCCGGCGTGCTGGTCGTACGGGCTGCTCCAGGAATGGAGCACCACCAGTAGGGGCCGGTCGCGATCACCCAGCGGCGGCAGCCACAGGGCGGGCTGTTCGGCGCCATCGAGGCTGGAGACGATGCGGATGTCTGCTACGCCGGGCACCGACCGTTCCCAACGGGCCAGTCCCCGGGCCCCGACGCTACGGGTGAAGTCGCGCACCGTATTGAGCCCTGTGATCGACTCGAAGGTTGCGGGAGGGAGGGGAGGCAGCGTGGTCGTGGTGGCCGTGCTGGTGGTCGTGAGAGTCGCACCCGCCGTGGTGCTCGTAGAGGTCGGTACCGAGACTGGCGCGGCAGGCTCGAACGGTGTGATGGCGCTCCCGGCGCAAGCCGAAAGGAAGGTCGCCAGGAGGACGAGAGCAGGGGTTCTGCGATGCATAAGGGTTCCCATGATGAACTATCTCGGCTGAAAACCGTAACGATTCAAGAAATATGGCCGATAGCACCGAAGAACAGGTAGCGTCGGTTGCTAGGAGGCTGGGTTTGCAACGGATACCGGCACTCGATGGGCTGCGCGCCGTGGCCATCGTGATGGTGATCGGTTACCACGTCGACCGGCGCCTGGTCCCGGCCGGGTCATGGGGTGTGGTGCTGTTCTTCGTCCTCTCCGGCTACCTGATCACCCGCCTGCTGTGCGCCGAAACCGAACGCCACGGCCATGTCGACGTGCGGCGGTTCTACCTGAGACGCGCCTTCCGCCTGCTCCCCGCCCTGCTGGTGGTGTGCCTGGCGTTGCTTGCCATTGGAACCGCGTGGTCCCAGGTGATCCCAGCGCTTGGCTACTACGCCAACTACGCCCGCGTCGCCGGGGTCGACATCGGACCGCTTACCCACACCTGGTCCCTGGCGGTCGAGGAGCACTTCTACCTGCTGTGGCCGCTGCTGTTCGGCGCGATTCCGGCCAGACACCGTCTCCGCGTCGTCGGTCTGCTAGCGGTGGTTGCGGTGGCGTGGCGCGTGCTGGCGATCGGGGTCATGTCCCCAACCTGGGTGTACAACGCCACCGACACCAACGCCGCGGCGCTGCTCGCCGGGTGCTACCTCGGCGTCGCCCGACCCCGGCCCTGGCCGAGGGCGGGATGGGCGGTTCCCACCCTGCTCGCTCTGATGTTCCTGCCGGTGTTCGGAGCCGAAGGCGCCGGCTTCGCTTGGGGCGGCTTCGTTGCGATCGCACTCGGCGTGATCGCCATCCAGCATGCCATCGCCCGACCCTGGTGGCTGGAAACGCCGGTACTGGTGTGGCTGGGAAAGATCTCCTATGGGCTGTACCTGTGGCACTACCTGTACCTCCGTACCGACCTTCCGATCTGGGCCGCCCTGGCGCTTGGGGTGGCGAGCGCCGCAGCCTCCTGGTACCTCGTCGAGACCCCGATCCGAAAACTGCGCGAACAGCTCGAGAAGCCGCGCGTTGCGCGCCAACCGGTGCCGCTGCCTCGGGTGGCGCACCTGGACGCCTACCGGCGACTCCCCCGGCCCGTTCCCCTCGCCACTGCGTGGTCGGGCATGTCACCGCTCGCCAGCCAGCACGAAGTGCATGGTGAGTTCGGGGTTCGAGGGGCAGGCGGCTTCGAATAGGGGCTGCGTGTCCTCTGCTGACATTGAGCCGGAGCCACTTCTTTCCGGTACTTCCCTCCGAGATCAGGACGGTGGCCGCCGATCTCGACCGCGAGTGCAGTGGATCCACCCCGCGCAGCGCCGCGACCATGACGGCCGACCTTTCCTAGACCTTCCTTGGTCAGGGCGGCGCCTACCCTGATTCTCAGTGGAAGCGCCGCGCATCCTCTCGGATCGTTACGCCCTCATCTCTCATCTCGCTCGCGGCGGAATGGCCGATGTGTGGATAGCCGAGGACCGCGTCCTGGGACGAAGGGTCGCGGTTAAGACCCTGCATCGGCAGTTCGCCGAGGATCCGGGGTTCGTAGAGCGGTTTCGACGCGAATCGCAGGCCGCCGCTGCCCTGTCCCACCCCAACATCGTCGCCGTCCACGACTGGGGTCAAGACGGTGACACCTACTTCATGGTGATGGAATTCGTCGAGGGCCAGGACCTGAGCACCGTCATCCGGAGCGAAGGCGCCCTCGCGTCGCAACGCGTGGCCGAGATCGGATCCGCCGTCGGTATGGCACTATCGGTGGCCCACAAACAGGGACTGGTACACCGTGACATCAAGCCGGCCAATGTGCTGCTCACCCCAGAGGGTGCGGTCAAGGTGGCCGATTTCGGCATCGCCAGTGCGCGGAATGACTCCGATCGGTTGACTCAGACCGGAGCGGTCATCGGCACCGCCACCTACTTCTCACCCGAGCAGGCCCAGGGACATCCAGCAGATCCCCGCAGCGACCTCTATTCACTGGGCGTAGTCATGTACGAGCTGCTCACCGGTGCTCCCCCCTTCTCCGGCGAGAACTCCCTCGCCATCGCCTACCAGCACATACAGCTGGTCCCCGAACCACCATCGCGGCTCAAGCCGGACGTCCTGTCGGGGATCGAGGCCGTCGTCCTCAAGGCGATGGCCAAAGACCCCGCCGACCGCTACCAGACCGCCGCAGAGATGGTGGAGGACCTAGACCGGCTGCGAGCCGGCGAGACTCCGCAGGCTGCTCTCCTCGGCGAGGCAACCACTCAGATGATGCCGCCGGTGGGCGGCCTCCCCCCGATGCCACCCTCAGGTGGGGATTCGAACGATCCCCCGTTGCCGTCTCACCGCGGGGCGGTGGGCGCAGCGCCGCCTACCTTCAACCGCACTGCCCGCACCGTCGGGACGATCGCCGCCGTGTCCCTCGTGCTCGTCGGGATCTTCCTCGCCATGCGCCCCGACGAACCCGTCGACGACGGAAGTCTGGCCGCCAATCCGGTCGACGAGGGGACTCTGGTGCCCCCGGAACAGGGTGTGGCCGTCACGGTGACCATCGCCGGGGATCGGACGACCCTGTACCTGCATGACGACCCCACGCCGCCTATGGAGAGCTCCGACGCGCAGCAGCGGTTACCGATGGACAGCACGGCGCCCACCGCCACCACTCTGCACAACTACGACGCCCGCCGGGACGACTTCCCCGGGCTCTTGATCAAGAAGGGCGGGAGCGAGGACAGCGACAAGTTCCAGGACGGGAACTTCCAGAATTGGCGGTACACGGCCCCGCCGGGTGGGCTGGGGCTGGCGGGCAACGTCGAGGTGACGCTCTACTCGGCCATGAAGGACTTCACGGCTGACACGCGCGGGTACATCGAGGTGTACCTGCAGGACTGCACGGGCAACTCCTGCACGACCTTCGCCTCGGGTTCCCTGGACCGGGCCCAGTGGAACGACGATTCAGGGTGGAGCGAAGACACGATCGTCCTGTCGGGTGTGAGCTACACCGTCGCCGCCGGACGCCAGCTGGAGTTGAAGATCCTTGTACACGACGACGCAGGCGACGACATGTGGTTCGCCTACGACACCACCACCCACCAGGCCCGGCTGACCTGGACTGGCTGACAGCACGCCTCCAGAGCCGTCGATGAGGTCGTCATACGGGAAGGTCAGGAGTCCCTCGGGACCCCTGACGTCTCCGCTTGCGTGAGCTTGCCAATAGCCTGGGAGCCGCGAAGCCCCGCGGTAGCATCCCCAAATTGGGAAGTCGGATTCGGGGGATGTCACTCCGAGTCGGCAAACCACATGTCCAACCCACACCCGCAGCACCTGGGCGTTGCGGCTGGCGGGTTCTAGTTGTCGAGGCCGAATGCTCCTGCCACCGGCAGCCAGGTGGATGCTCCCCAGGTGGACTGGGAGTCGGCGCTGCGGTCAACTCGCGATAGGAATGAGTATCGGGGTCAGTCGAGTCCCATCGGTGCTCAGGATCTAGTTGGCGAGGAGAGTGTTCAGGGCGGTCTCGACAGCAGTGGTGACCACGGCGGTGCCCCCGAGGATTACCACTCTGGTAGCACCCAGGCGGGTGATCTCAGCTGAGACCGAACCAGGGAGACTGCTGCCAGGGACCAGCAGCATCGGAGCATCCCACCAACCCGCCGCCCCTGCCCCCGCCAAAGCGTCGGGGAAGTTCAACCCGGTCGCCACATAAGCCCGAGTGGCACCCGAACCGAAGGCGTCCTGGGAGATCGCCACGGCGGTGTCATATCGGCTCGCCCCCGAGATCCGCACCGTGTTCGACTCGATCGCCTTGAGCTGATCGAACACTGTCGCCGACACCGCCCCTGTGCCACCCACCACCACAATCCGGCTCGGGTTCAACCGGCTGATCTCGTCGGCCACCACCTGAGAAAGGCCATTCGGATCAGTCAAAAGCACCGGACCGCCCAACGCCACTGCAGCCGGACCGCCGGCCAGTGCATCCGCAAACCCGGCTCCCGTCGCGATCACCACTTGGCTGGCGGTTTCCGGAAAGCCGTATTGGGAGATCGCCACCGCGGTGGCATACCGATTCGCCCCCGCCAGTCGCTCCACCGTCGTCGCATACCCACCCAACGCCGACTCCATATCCGGGCTGATCACCCCGTCACCACCCAGAATCACAATCGTCTCTGGCAACAGCCGGGTCAGCTCTTCTGCGGTCTCCCCAGGAATCGAGGCAAAATTCACCAACAACAGTGGTGCCCCCAACTTGCCGGCCACCGCCGCCCCTGCCAACGCATCCGGGAAGTTCGTCCCCACCGCCACGAACACCGTTGATACCGACGCGGGATTCGGGAAATCACCGTTCGAGATCGCAGCCGCAGTGCCAAACCGATTCCCACCGGCATAACGCACAACCTCAGGGGTGATCGGAACAGTGACCGTCACCGTGAATGTGGCCTCACCCACATTGCCCGCCGCATCAGACGCCGAACACGTCACCAACGTCATCCCAATCGGGAACAGCGAGCCTGACGGTGGGTCACAGGTCGGACCCGACACCACCCCGACATCATCAGTCGCAGTTGCAGCCGGATAGGCGACGATCGACCCGTCAGGACCATCCGCCTCCACCACCACATCCGACGGCGGCGTCACCACCGGATCCGTGATATCTCCGAGCTTCACCACGAACCCGTCGGTTTCGCCCGCCGAGACCAAGTCGACGGCGACATCCGGATCGGGATCGAAATCTGCCGTCCCGCGGAAGCGACCGGTGGCATGGACGTTGCCCGACCCGTCCACCGCCACCCCATAGCCCTCGTCGAGGAGGGTGCCACCAAGTCGGTCGGCCCACAGGAATCCACCGGCGGCGTCCAACTTCACCACGAACACGTCCCTGTCGCCCGCCGAGACCAAGTCGACGGCGACACCCGGATCGGGATCGAAGTCCGCCGTCTCCATGAAGTAACCGGTGACATAGACGTTGCCCAACCCATCCACCGCCACCCCCACGCCCCAATCGGAGGCGGTGCCACCGAGTCGGTCGGCCCACACCAATTCACCGGCGGTATCCAACTTCACCACGAATACGTCGTCGAGACCTGCCGAGGTCAGCCCGCCACCGCCGAAATCAACCGTCCCCTGGAAGTTACCGGTGACATGTACGTTGCCCGACCCATCCACCGCCACCCCAAGGCCCGCATCGGCGCCAGTGTTTCCGCCCAGTTGGTTGGCCCACACGAAGTCACCGAGCGCATCCAGTTTCACCACGAACCCGTCGGAGCCCGCCGCGGTCATATTGAAGGTGTCAT
>CAYTTU010000025.1:0-2669 GCA_964440905.1 uncultured Acidimicrobiia bacterium
GTCCTGCTCCTCACCGAGGCCGCGGTGCTGGTGGCATGGGCACTCGTCACCCGGGTGCGGCGGCGACTGGCGGTCGGGGCGCTCGGGCTGGTGGCGGTCGCGGTGTACCCGATCGCCCAGGTCGTGACGTCGGTGTTCCGCCGCGGGTTGACCGGAGGCACGGTGCTGGCCATTGGCGCCGCCCTGGCATTGATTCTCATCGTCGTGGGCTCGCTGCTGGAGCGGAGTCGCGTCAGGATCGGCCAAGTGGTGCGCCGGCTGGGAGAGGCGTTGGAGGAGTGGTCATGATCTCCATGACTCGGGACATGGGCGGCAGGTACCGGCTCGCCCTGGTGGCCCTTATCGCGACACTGGCGTCTTTCGCCCTGGTGCTGTGGTGGGAGGACAGCCCATCGGTCCTGCTCCTTGTGACAGCCTTGGGCCCCCCGTTTACCGCCCTCCTTCTCGCCCACGCCGCCGCAGGGGGCGATGTGGACCGGGGGCGGATGGCGCGAGCCTTCGCGCTCGGAGGGACCCTCATCCCCGTCATCGTGATCATGGCGCACGGCTTGATCGTGGTGACGGTGCTCGCGCTGGTGGAGCCGCTCGCCGAGGCGGGCAGGAGCCTTTTCGACGAGCTTCGCATCGATCCGACTCTGATCGAGGTCCTGACCAACCCGTGGGCGGTGGTGCTCCTCGTCCAACTCGCGCTGGTGGCACCCATCCTCGAAGAGTCGGCTAAGCCCGTGGCGGTTCGTCTGACACGGCCGCGGTCGCGCCGGGAGGCCTTCCTGCTGGGAGCCGCTGCCGGAGCAGGCTTCGCGGCCGTCGAGAACGTGCTCTACGCCTCGGGATGGTTTTGGTCGTTCGACTGGTTCCTCCCGGTGGCGGTGCTGCGCTCCACCGGCGCCGCGCTCCATCTCCTCGGAGCGGGCCTGATCTCCGTGGCGCTTTACGAGCGGCGGGAGCGGATGGAGGGCCGAGTGTCGGTTCCCGCGATGTGGGGCATCGCGGTGGGCATCCATGCCCTGTGGAACGGGTCGATCGCAGTGGCGGTCCTCCTCTACGAGGAGCAGGCTCGCCTCGCCGGGGTGTCAGGCTCCGCTCTCGAGTTGGGGATCGCCCTGAACGTGATCCTCGGTGTCATCGGCATGGTGCTACTCGGGGCGATCGTGGTTGCAGGGCACTGGGCAGCACCGGAGCGTCCCACCCCGTTGGGCAGGACACTCGACCTGTCGCGGCCCGGCCTCATCGCCGGCTGGGCCGGAGTGGCGGCCCTGCTGATCATCCCGGCCACGATCATGATCCTGCTGTTCCCCGAATTCGTGGCGCTCTGACGCCGAGACTCTCACCCGCGCCGAGGGCTTCCGCCAGCGCCGCAAGGCCCGTTATCTGCCTTCACACCGCAGAGGCCACTGGATCAATCCCACGGAGAAGGCTGCCGCCAGACGAAGGCGTTACTCGTGTATCACGATCGAGCCCCGAATCGGAACGGCGCCCTTCCTCACGTCGATGGGGAGATCCTCCGCACATACACCGTCGGAGTCGCAACTGGTGTCGTACACGGTCACTCCGGTGGCGACATGCCAGATCTTGATCCGGAATAGGTCGTCGGTGAAGGAGTCATTCCTATTGAGGTCGGCGTCGAAGGCGCTGAGGATGAAGCCGAACTCGCCGGCGCCATTGATGGTCCCCACCCCCTTGAACCGAGCGGTGGACCCGGAGATGACGAGCCACTCGTAGGAGGTGCTCTTGAACTTCAGATCACCCGCTGAGAACTCGAAGACGGTGTTGCCGGAGGGAACGCTGGTGCCCCGCTTGTAGCGGGAGACGAAACCGAACTTGGCCACGCCTTCGGCCGACGGGTCGGGCCGATAGGCCCCGGGTTGCGAATCGAACTCCCCTCCTCCGGTGACGAAGCCGGCACTCGGGTCGTAGACCACGACGAATTCGAAGGTGTCGGTGAGGGTGAGGCCCGCGTAGACCACGGTGAGCGTCACGGTGTACACGCCGGGGGCGCCGTAGGCGTGGGTGGCCGTCAGAGTGCCCTTGGGGCTCACCGTGCACCCCGTCGTGCCCACAGTGCAGGTGGTGCCGTCGCCCCAATCGATCACTGCCGACAGGACCGTGTCGTCGAGCGGTGAGGTGGCGGTGGCAGTGTCGCCAACGGCGAGCACTGCCGGTGCGACCATCAGGTCGAGGTCACGCACCACCTGATATGTGGCGCTGGCGCCGTTCGAGTGGCCGGCGAAGTCGGTAGCGGTCACGGAGAACGACTTGGAACCCACCGCCGCCGTGTCGAACGGATCGCCGTCAGGGACCGTCCCGAGGCAGGACTGGACACCGGACCCCGCATCGGCGCAGCGGTAGTCGGCGGGCACCGCCTGGTGGAGCAGGTAGGTGCCGCCGTCAGCCGGGGAGAGGAGCACCACCTGCGGATTCGTCGTGTCGACCTTGACGGCAAACATCACCGGGTCGGGTTCGCCGCCGAAGATCTCGACGATGTGCATTCCGTCCGCTCCGATGGTGAACGATCCGTCGGTGAGAACCTGGGGGATGCCGTCGACGCTGGCGGTGTAGTCGCCGCCGCCGTCGACGGCGACGGTGGCACCCGTGGTGAACCACCCGTTGATGAGAATCCCGGTGATCTCCACGGTTGGATCAGCGCCTGGAGCCTCGGTCGGAACGAC